>JAITII010000096.1 GCA_031279515.1 Deltaproteobacteria bacterium | reverse complement strand
CCGTTAATTTTGAAATTATTAAGCTCTATAGAGCCAAAAGAGGCATTTATTAATAGCAAAAGGGGCATTTATTAGTTGCACCTAGGGTCACCTATTAGTTGCAAAAGAGGCATTTATTAATAGCAAAAGGGGCATTTGTTAATAGCAAATAGGGTCACCTATTAGTTGCACCTAGGGAGCTATTTAAAGGCTGGTCTTCTCTTATCAGGCTTATCGAAGCTTTTTGGTTTTTTTCTATTACCTAGCCCCAAAAAAGAGAATCTTTTTTGGGGCTAAAAGGAGAACAATATGGCAAGTGATTTTGACTATCTACGTAAAAGAGGCCAGGGCCTCTATTCCCAGGGTGCCCAGAAGACCTTAGGGGAGATGGACAAGTATTTTTCCCTAAGGCCCTGGGGTTTCTATGACGTCCCAAGGGACGTGGCATCTCTATTGGGGGCCTTTACCGAAGAGGCAGTAAGTCCCGAGGATTTTGAGGATTTCGATTGCGTTTTAGAGGATCTCTTTGGCGAGGAGAGCTTTTAAATTTTAGAAGGCATTTTCAAGGTAAAACATGGCAGAGTCCACAGATAAATATCACAAGTCCACATGGGCCAAAAAGCCCCAGGGTAATAGCTCTTCAAGTCGCTATCGCTACGACAGCCCCAGGGTGACCTTTGCTGAAAAGATCATAGCTCTTATAGAAAAAGGCGTACCTCCCTGGAAAAAGCCCTGGGTCTCTGTAGATACCGCACCTCCCTTTAACCCTGTGAGTAAGACCATCTACAGGGGGGTAAACAAGGTGGCATTGTCCGGAACCGAGTACTTAGATCCCCGCTGGATGAGCTTTAAACAGGCCAATAGCATAGGTTACAGGGTAAAGTCCGGAGAGCGGAGCACTGTCATAGAGTTTTGGATGTGGGGCGAAAAGCTTATCTTAAGGGACAACAATGGAAAGCCTCTCTTAGATGGCACAGGCAAATACATTACCTCGGAAATCGAGCTCACCCGTCCCCGGGTGCGCTACTATCACGTCTTTAACATGACCCAGCTGGTGGACAGAGAGCAAAATCCTCCACCGCCCTACGTGCGGCCCGTGGGAGCCTTTGAACCAATTGAAATTGTGGAAAGGATATTGGAGAAAGCAGGTGCCAAGCTAGTCTTTGACCAGAAGGACAAGTGCTACTACAGCTTGGAAAGAGATGAGATCCATCTCACACCCAAGAGCTCCTTTTTAAGTGCAGAAAACTATTATGCCACAGTACTCCATGAGTTGGCTCATTGGACCAGACATGGCTCCAGGTTAAATAGGGAAAATATTGTAGAAAGGGTTCCAGACTACGCCAGGGAAGAGCTTAGGGCAGAGATGGCATCCTGGATGCTGGCCTTAGACCTTAACCTTCCCTATACACTGGAAAACCATGCCTCCTACTTGGCACATTGGGTGTCACTTTTAAAAAATGAACCCCATGAGATTAATCTAGCTGCAGTGGATGCGGAAAAGATTAAGCAATACATTCTATCCTTTGTCCCTGATTTTACCCCTGATTTTGTAAGTTCGGTGGATAACCTAAATGAGACCCAGCCAGAATTAGCCCACAGGCCCTACTCTAGGGCAAATAAATCAGCTAGCCAAAAGAGTGCCGAAGATGACGAGGAACCCACTGGGCACCAGCTGCCTCCGGAAGAAAATCCCCCTCTACCCCGGGAAGCTGGTTTAGAGCTCCCTGAGATCTACCCCAGTAATCACGTGGGAGTTATGGACCTTACCAAGGAAGATAAGCCCAGGGCACTACTTATGAACTCGCTTTTTGGCAAGCTCTTATATCCTGGACTATTGCGTGAAGAGACTTCTCGTTGGGCCGAGGTGGCAGAAACTGCAGCCTCGGCCCAGGAGAAGACCTGGTCCAGGACCCATAAGATGGCCATCTTCTTAGAAGAGGTCCTGCGGATATCCACCCTTGCTGTGGAAAGGGCCAATAAGGACAGGATAGTACAGGCTCCCCAAAGGCTAAGGGAGATCCACGCCTATAACCACGTCTTGGCCATCATACATTACGCCAGAAAGAATCATCTTCCCTATAACCTCCTCATGCCCCAGTCTAAGGATTACCCCCTGTACTCCCACATAGCCCTAAGACCCAGGGCTAGCGGAGAGGATTCTTTTCCTGTTTCCATTGGGGGAAAGCAGATAGATAGCTTTGCCTTCGCTAAAAAGGGAGAAAAGGCTACAAGGCATGTGGTAATTAGCCTGGAGAACCTGGAGGTCTTGGGGGTCTTCTACTTCGAGGAAAATGCCTTAGATTTTGCCGCCTCTTTAGGGTCTTTTGAGGAAAGATACATGGGAGGAGACGAGTTAGCCTTAAAGGAGATGAGCTTTTTGATTTCCGGTCAGTACCAAGATAAAGAGTTCCCTTCCGCCTTGGGAAATGGTTTTCACGGACCCTTGCCCGAGGAGCTTAGGTGCTTTTGGAATAGGATTGAGAGAAAAGCCAAGAACATCTTCCCAGGTTCTGACTATACACCTTATGAGAAGGCCTTCTTTAAGTGGATGCGAGATAGCGGCCAATGGAGAAAGCATAATAGGCCAGTTACCTTTGACTTTATACCTGAGGAATTAAAATTGGGCTTTACCGATAGACCAGTTCCAGAGTGGACTATGACAAAATCCAGTGAGCTTCCACCCACCAAGGTGGAAATCTTCTATGGAAACGGAACAGAGGTCCCTGAGGTAGTGATAGTGGACGAGACTCCCGATCTAGTACTTAAGAAATGGGAGGCCTCCCTGGAAAAAATCAGAGACGATAGGCGCCTTGCCATTGAGCTTATGAAAAATAAAAGGGATAACCTGCCTCTCTGGCAAGAGGTCTTAAAAGAGATAGGAGGCGTTTTAGGGGAGGAAAAGCAGCCGGCCCCTCATGACAAAGCTCCTTTAAAGGGTCCTACACAATTTCTGCTACCAGTAAAGCCTGCCGGAAAAAAGCTAAAGAGTGCCGATTTACCCAAAGGCCCTTCTATGCGCCCCAAGGAATAAAGACTTTAAAAGAGGCTACAACCGCGCGCTACGCGCGCGGCTGTGGCTCACTGTAAGCTTTAGGGAGCTAGAAGCTGGGCCCTTTTAGTAAGGGAATTTAAATGCTGGGCTTATTAGAGCTCTTTGCCTTTCTAAGAAAGGCCTTCTTTCCCATTTGCCCTGATGGGCTTATTAGTGCGGCCAGCCTAAGAGCTAAAGCAAAACCTACAAGTTAGCTTGGGGCCCCTAGTACTTACTGCCCCTAGTAATAGCTAGGGGCAGAATTAATTAGCTTACGGTCCCTAGCATTAGCTAGGGTTCCCTAGTAATTAGCTTTGGGCCCCTAGCATTAGCTAGGGGCCCCTAGTAATTAGCTAGCCCCAATAACAAAAATTAATCCATTACCTATAGCTTGTAAGAAATTACAAGCGTGTCATCAATTACCCATAGCCCTCCCATAGTTCGAAGGTTTGAAATTATCATTATGGAAAATGGCAATATGCTAAAAAAAGCCCTAAAGGAGTCCAGACTCTTTATTGCAGAGATCTTAATTCTGGCTCTTGTCTGCGTTTCTTGTGGGAACCAGGAAAAACCTGGTGCTCCGGAAAGGTCAGGATTAAATACTGGTCCGGTTTCTCTAGAGAGGCCTTTGGAGATAGTGCGCGGCAAAAGCGCTAATACTACTAACACTACTACTTACAGAGACCCTAGCCTATCTGAAAATAAGCCCCAGACTCCAGAAGTTTATCTAGGCGGGGAGGCTGGCTATAGGGACTCTTATTCCATGGAAGTGAGCGGCAATTTAGCCTCTGGGGCAAAGGGCGATCTCTATGTGAGATTTTTGGCCGGAGGCAGGCCTCTTCCGGAAGGGACAAGGGTAAGCTTTCTTCCATCTACTTTATGGCCTAACCTAAGGACCATAGAGCGCAGCTTGGATAAAACAGGCGCGGTTTCCTTAAAGGGCCTTTATGCTAATGGCAATGGCGGAATAGCTAAGCTGGAGGCTATGGTAGAAGGGAAGGCTTTAATAGCTATAGAAGTACCTCTTTTAAGTTACTCCCTTATATCTTCCCATTTAGAGCGTCCAGACGGTAAATACGACATAAAAGTAAGGGTCTTATTGGGGGATAAACCGGTAGGTATTAAAAAGGTAAGATTTTTTCCCTCTGAATATCTTCCCAATTTACGCGGACATGTCAGAAGCTTATCAGAGAATGGGGAACTTACTATAAGCGGGCTTCAGATAATAGGCAGTTCTGTAAGTTTGCAAGGTGAAGTAATAGGTGGAGGTAAGATAGAGACAATCCTCTTACCCTCTAATAGTTCCCTAGAGCCTCTTCAAGATAGATTGGGCCCGGTTGCCAGTAGCCAGCCAGGGGAAAATTTAAGGATTCAAGAAGCTGATAGAAGAAATCTTCAAATAGAAGAACCCCTAATGCAGCTTGCTGGCAATATAGGTGGTGGGGATTTAGCTCCCTTGTATGGGCTGGGGGCAGGATACGGAAAGGAGCTCTTGGAAGATGCAATAGGAGCCTGGTTTCCGGCCACCTTGCGCTCTAGGGTTAATATTGGCCTGGGAGGAGACGGAGATACCCTGGTTGGGGGTATGGATTTTCTCTATCCCGTCTACGATGGAAAGGAGCATATAGTCTTTCTTCAGACTGGGATAAATGCCTTTGAGGCAGGAAGAAAGGTATTTTACCTGGGTACTGGGGCAAGATATTTCCCTACCCCTAATCTAGGGGTAGGGCTCAATGCCTTCTATGACCATGAGCTTAAAATGGACCACGGAAGGTGGGGGGTAGGAACTGAGCTCTTTTGGTCTTATCTTAGCTTTGCTTTTAACTACTACGCCCCCACGGGCTCCTTTAAGAGCTCTAAGGTATATCCAGGGCTTTTAGAAAGGCCAGCAAAGGGCTACGATCTAAGGCTTGAAGGAAGACTACCTTTCTATGACAAGCTGGGGATAACAGTTGCCAGAGAAAGCTTTTCTGGAGGGCTAACGCCCTATGGAACATCTGGGACTATTGGAAAGGGGCAAAAAAATACCTCTTACGTATACGGCCTAAGATACACTCCGGTACCACAGCTTATGGTGGAAGCCAATACGCGCGACGGTAAGGAGTTTACTGCCAAGGTGAGCCTGTCTATCAGCTTGGATGGGAAAAAGAGCCAGGGAGGATCAGCAGCTACTGCTGCTGCATCCTCTGCTTATGCTGATGCTTCATCTCCTAATTCTGCAGCTAATTCTGCTGCCTACCCTGCTTCTTATGCTGATTCTTCTTATGCTAATTCTGCAGCTTCTTCTGCTTCTTATGCTAATTCTGCAGCTTCTTCTTCCTCTACTCCTTCTAATCTCGGTAGAGCAGCCCCAGGGGGAGAGGCTAGCCTCACAGGGGGTGTAAGAGAGCGGATGGGATATTCTTTTGTGGACAGGCGCTATGACATGCCTATGGAGTACAGCTCTGTCCCAGAAGAGCCCTATGCCATAAGGCTTGTGGGCGTAGAAAGGGGGATCCACATCTTTGAGCTTAGCAAAGGTGGTATTGGGGTCCCTAATCTTACGGTGGTGGTAAGGCCGGAAAGTACTGGCTTTGCAGTAAAAAGTCCCCTTGGAGAGGAAAGGGAGAGCTTTGTAACCGATAGCAGAGGCATGCTAGAAGTCCTTTTTGTACCTACCTTTGGAGTAGAAAAGGGAAAGGTAAGGCTACAGGCCGGAGAAATAAGCCAGGCCTTTGATCTTTCCTTTGCCCCCATGGGGGACATCAAAGTCATCTACCAGGGAAGGGGGGAAGTATATGTGCATATCTTCCGCCTCATAGATTCAGAGCACAATGGAATAGCCGGAAGGAGGGTGAGAGTAAGCTCGGATAAGAGCCTAGTTCCGGTATTGGATCCCTTGACTATGGAGCAAAAGGATAGCTTTGTGACAGATAGTGAAGGATTTATCAAGATAGCCCTGGCTCCAGTCATAAGCGTTCCTATGGTTTTAATTACCAGTTACCCGGAGGGGGGCGAAAAAGCAACCCATCCCATCCGCTTTGAAAATTTACTCACCTTAAAAGTGGAGCCAGGGCAATTGGAACTTTTAAAAGAAAGTTCTGTTACCTTTACACTTACCCTGGACGGAGTGGAACTTCAAGCCGGACAACAGGTGCTCTTTTCATACAATAAAGATGATTTTAGCGGCATCCCAGATAGCATAAGGACCCAGGAAGCAGGCAAGATTGTACTAGAAGGCGTTAGGGTCAAATGGGTAGGCGATCTTGCCCCCATTTATGCCAGCGTGGAAGGAAAGCTCTCCAATGGAGTTACCTTGAAGGGGGTAGCCTTGGGCAACTTGGAATTAAGGGCCTCTAAAAGCAGTCTGGAGCTCTACAGGCCTACCCCAGTTGTCCTCACCTTGAGCTACGAGGGGGTAGCCCTTCCAGAGGGTACGGAAGTAAGCTTTTCCGCTTCTCAACTGTCTGGATTTCCCCAGAGCGCCAGGGTGGCACATGGTGGCATAGTAGATTTAAAAGGTTTAGAGGCACGCTACCCAGAAGGTCCCTTGGAGCTAAGGGCACAATTGGGAGTCAAGTCATCTAATCCAGCGCAATTTAATGTAACAGTGGACCCCAAGCTGCTCCATATGGAAAGCAAGTTGTCCACATCTTTTGGGGACTATAAAGACCCAGAAAGCGGAAATATCTTGCCTATAATCTACTCCTGCATGAAGACCGACGTCACCTTAAGCTTTCAATACAGGGGTCAGATCCTGGAAAATGCCCCTTTGATAGTAACAGGTGCTGGTCTTACCGGTTCCGGAGCCAAGGTGTTTTCCAACAGCTGGGGAGAGTATCAAAGCTCCTTGTACTATGACGAGACTAACTTTGACCACTACGCCAATGACCCCTATTTCACCGTAGACTTAGGGGGAACCCTAGCCAGGGTGGCAGGACCCCATCTGGTGGGAAGTAGCTCTTGTGAGTAACTAGTCTTACCTCTTGCCTCGGGGCTAATAAATAGCCCCGAGGCAAGAGGGGGAGGCCAGGCTAAGAGGCTAGGAAGCTAGGACTCGGGGTAAAAGCTAAGAAGCTACTACCAGGGCTAAGAAGCTAGGAAGCTAGGACCAGGGCTAAGAGGCTAAGAAGCTAGGACCAGGGCTAAAAGCTAAGAAGTTAAGAAGCAAGCACCAGCTTGCTTTAAAAAAGCTTTTGGGAGCTATTTAAGGGCTAGCTAAGGGCTGATGTTTAGAATGTGTTAAAGAGAGAGTTTATTTGTGGGTTTTTTGTTTTGTATCTTTGTAAAGGGTATTTTATCCAGAGCTACTTTGTTTAGAGGTTAGATCTTATGAGTCCCTTACCCCATATAAACGGGTTAGAGCCGGAAGACTATGTAGATCGAAGGAAGCTTTTAAGAGACACCAGGGGTAATCTTACAAAGCTTTTGGGGACCTTTAAAGAGCGGGAAAAAGTGCTAGTTATTATTTCTTTCTTGGCATTTGCACCTTTTTTCCTGCCCGCAATGTGTTTTTTCTGTTTTCCTCTGGCAGTAATTATAACTATCTTCTATTTGGTCTCCTGTGCCAGGGCGGCATTGCCTTTAAGGCTTCCGGCTCGGGCGGAAAGGCGCGATCCTCATTCACCCACACCTGGGCACTTGTCTTTCAACAAGGCTTCGGGGATCTTTTTCCTAGGAAATGAGGCGGGTTCAGGAAAGGAGCTCTGGTTAGAGAAAAAAGACATTTTAACCCATATGCTCCTCATGGGGACTACAGGATCTGGAAAGACTGAGGCCCTGGTGTCTCTTGCGTATAATGCCCTGGCAACTGGGTCAGGGTTTTTTTATATAGACCCCAAGGCCGAGGCGCAGCTCAATATGGAGATCTGGCAGATGACTAGACTCTTGGGAAGAGATGACGATTTTAGGGTCTTAAACTATGGAACCACCTTACCCACAGACCCTACAAAAAGGCTTTCCAATACCAATAACCCCTTTAGTCTAGGGGGAGCTGATGCACTTACCCAGGTATTGGGATCTCTAATGCCTCCCTCTTCGGGAGGTGCCAATTCTATCTTCGCCGATAAGGCCATGGGGCTAATCTCTGGGCTGATGTACGCCCTTTGTGACCTGCGGGACAAGGGCTATCTGCCCTTGTCCGTGAAAAAGATCCGGGACTATCTTTCCGCAGATAGGTGCATAGGGCTTTTACATGATACCCGGCTCTCGGACATGAGCCGGGCAGCATTGAAGGCGGCTCTTTTAAACTGCAACTTTGTGGAAGGCAAAGAAAAGCAGCCTCAAGCCTTCTATGAGCAGTATGGTTATGCCCAGAGCTACTTTGGAAGAGCGCTATCTAGCCTCACGGATACTTACGGACATATCTATGGGGTAGAGTCTGGGGAAGTGGATTTTCAGGATCTTGTCCTAAACAGGAGGATCCTTTTGACCTTGCTCCCTTCCATGGAAAAGAGTCCTCAGGAGCTATTGAGCTTAGGGAAGATCACCTTGTCAGCTATCCGTACAGCTGCAGCGGTGGGCCTTGGTCTTAACATAGAAGGAAAGGAGAGCGAGGTATTGGGTTCCCTTCCAGTACATTTTCAAGGTACTGGTCCTTTTTTAAACATAGTGGATGAGTATGCAGCTATAGTCACCCCGGGTTTTGAGATACTTTTAACCCAGGGGAGGAGCCTAGGGATGGCTACTATAGTGGCTAGCCAGGATTATGCCGGCATAGTAGAAGCGGACCCAAAAGGGGCACAGCAGATAATAGCCAACACTAATGTCAAAGTCTTCATGCGCCTGGCTGAATCAGAAAGGACCTGGCAACTCTTAAATGGTCTTACTGGAGAAGAAGCAGTAATAGAGACCTCAGGGTACCGCATGGAAAGCGGGAACTTGTTGTCAGAAGGTACTTGGCAGGACAGTTTAGGTGCCCAGGCACAAAAGAGGACCTTGGTATCCTTGAAAGACCTTTTAGAGCAGAACGAAGGTGAGGCTCACTGCATCCTAGGAGGCCTCTTTGCCAGGGCAAGACTTTTTTACGCCAATCCCCAGCTCAAAGGTGCCGTTATGCGAGTACCCAGGCTTTTGGAGATGGAGACCTTAGATTAAAGATGCGTGGCGGCAGGAGCTGTTGGACGGGATTGCTGTGACGGCTGGATACCTGGTGGCAGGATCTGTTGGGCTGGATTTGTGGCTGCAGTTACAGCAGGATCTGTGGAGGCGGGATCCTGTGGCGACTGGATACCTGGTGCCAGGATCTGTTGTGGCAGGATCTGTGGCGGCGGGCTCCTGTGGTGGCAGTTGCGGCAGGATCAACAAAGAGATGTGTTAACAAAAGAGATAGTTTATTGTATTTATAGAATGTATTATATAATATAAATATAGAATTATCTAGATTAATAAATATAATAGAAAAAGTTAAAAGATTTAAATAATATTTTTAGTAAATTTATTAGAATAATAGTACGGGCAAAAAAAATTTGCACTGTAACAAAAAAAAT
>JAITII010000132.1 GCA_031279515.1 Deltaproteobacteria bacterium | reverse complement strand
ATTCCATGATAGTGCCCGGAGCGCTGGGGATTAAGAGAGTGCCCTTTTTCTCGCTAGTTAATAAAAGAGCATCAGATGGCATGATTACCTCAGGATAGTCTCCGTAACTATCCTCTTTCCCAGCTTGCGTCTCACCTCTTGTTGCGGTGGGACTCATTGGCCCAGGGTCTTGCGTCTCGCCATTGGCCACAGGGTTTACAGAAGTTGTGCCCTGGGCAGGCGTTTCATAATCCAAGTTAAGCTGGCTTATCCCTGAGATCCCTTGGAAGCTAAAAAAGATCCTAAGTCCCTGGGCTATCTCGTTTTCCAAAAATTCCCTGGCAGCTTCCACAGTTACCTTGCTACCTGTAATGAGCTCTGGGTTTATCGTGAAGGTTACTTTTACCAGCTGCTGGGACCCGGGATTAGAGCTTTCTCTGGCAAGGGAAATGGACGAGACCTGTCCCACCTTAAAGCCCCTAAATTGCACTGAAGAACCGTTACTTAGGCCCTGTACCGAGTGGTCAAAATAGGTCTCGCAGGTCAAGAGGGGCACAAAGGATTGCGAGATGCCAAAGAACAGAATGGCTGCGGCCAGGACAAAAAAAGCCACCAGGGCAAAGAGGCCTACCTTGAAATATGTACTTTTAGCGGCCATCATTTCTCCTTTTTCTCTTTTACGTTATTCCTTTGAAAAAAGGCAATGGATTCCGGCACTGTGGATTTCTCAGCTAGATATTTGGGGCTTCCCATGTCAGCTATGCCTTTCATTCTTTTACCTAAAAGTATAGCCCTATCCACGATTCTCATGATGCTCCTCAGTTCATGGGTCACCATGACAAAGGTGAGCCCTAAGTTCCGGGCCAGGGTCCCTATGAGCTCGTCTAAATCCCTGGCTGTGATGGGGTCTAAGCCCGCCGAGGGCTCATCTAAAAATAAGAGGCTGGGCTCTAGGGCCAGGGCCCTGGCGATAGCGGCCCTCTTGACCATGCCCCCGGATACATTGGCGGGCAGTAGGTACTCAGAGCCGGTAAGTCCCACCAAGGCGAGCTTTAAGGCGGCGATGTCTTTGATGCAATTGGGGTCTAAATGGGTGAACTCTTTTAAAGGCACGCTCACATTGTCCAGTAAGGTAAGGTCCCCAAAAAGGGCCCCTGTCTGGTACATGACCCCGAAATTGTGCCTTGCCCGCATGAGGCTTTGTTCCCCTTGGGCGTAGATGTCCTCGCCAAAGATAAAGACCTGGCCCTCGCGGGGGACCGCGAGGCCCACAAGGTGCTGCAGGAGGGAACTTTTACCGCACCCCGAGGGCCCTAGGATACCTAGGATCTCCCCTGGCAGGGCAGTAAAGTTTAAGCCCACAAGCAGTGGTGGGCTGCCCTCGTGGGATACAGTGAGGTTTTTTGCCTCCAAGGGAGGCTTTGGGCCAGCTTGGCTCATGTCCTTACCAGGAGAGGGCATAGAAGAGTACCGCAAAAAGTGAGTCTAAAATAGCGATGACCAAGATATTGGTCACCACCCCGTGGGTGGTGGCCTCGCCCACTGCAGAGGGCCCGCTTTCGGCATAAAGGCCCCTTTGGCAGCCTATTAAGGCCACCACAAAGCCGAAGACGAAGGACTTAAAGAGCCCGGTGGCTATGTCCGAGATATCAATGTGACTGGACAGCTCCTCCCAGAATACCATGTAGGGATGCCCTAGGGACATTAAGACTATATTTCCACCTAAAAGTCCAGCCAGGTCCGCCAGAATAGTAAGTAGGGGGGTAGCCAGGGTCATGGCCAGGATCCTAGGCAGGGCCAGGTCTCTGGCGGGGGAGAGTCCCATGGTTACAAAGGCATCTATTTCCTGGTTGGACTTCATGGAAGCCAGTTCCGAGGAAAAGGCAGACCCGCTCCTGCCGGTTAAGACAATGGCGGTCAATAAGGTGCCTAGCTCTCTTATCATAGCGATGCCCACCAGATCGGCTACGAAGATGTCCACACCAAAGACCTGCATCAGCATGGCGGACTGGAAGGCTAAGATGAGTCCCACCAGGAAGGCCACCAAGCAGGTGACAGGTATGGCGTCTACCACGCTCTTTTCTGCTACGGTAAAGATGCTAGCCCAGCGGGCACGCCAGGGCCTTCTTAGAAAGCCCCAAAAATGTACCAAGACCTCGCCAAAAAAGGTGGTGAGCTCAAATAGGTCTTTAAAAAAATGCCAGATGTTTTCCCCCAACTGTTCTATAGGCCCGGGTCCTTTCTGGGGGACTAAAGAATCGGGGGCAGGAAAGCTTTTCTGAGCCAGCTCCCAGATGGGAGCCAAAGGGCTGGAAAGGTTTTGGACCTTGGAGGAAATCCCCATTTGTTTAAGGAGATCGAATTGGGAAAGTAAAAAGGCGGCGCCATTTAGATCCAGGTGCTCTAGTTCCTTTAGATCAAAGGTGAGGTTCCGGGCCGTTTTTACCTGTTTTTTTGTGAGAAATGGCCTAGGTGCACTAA
This sequence comes from Deltaproteobacteria bacterium, assembly GCA_031279515.1. Taxonomy (GTDB): domain Bacteria; phylum Desulfobacterota; class Desulfarculia; order Adiutricales; family Adiutricaceae; genus JAITII01. The sequence goes on along the minus strand of JAITII010000132.1, from coordinate 12,157 downwards.
AGGCGTTCAGGTTTCCGTAGAGCCTTACGGTGCCTTCTGCATCCGGTCCCTCCCATTTAAAAGGAATAACGGGTTCCACTAGTAGCCTACTCGTTTGTGGTAAGGAGATAGAAGCTTAGAAGCTCGCGGCGCGCTTCTGTCTCCTTGTCGTAGAGGGCCTGGGCCTCTGGTCCGTAGGAGATAGGGGGTAAAAAGAGACTATCTTTCCCAGTAACTTGCGCCAGCTCTGAAATTATCTCCATCAGAGACTGGGGAGTATTCTCTGCCAAAAGCTCTGTGGTACCTGCGGGATAGAAAAAACCAGACAGTGATGATACCTTTGGACTTATGCCCAAGCTCTGAAGGCTAGAATTGGCACCTGTATCTTCGCCTAAAGTTACTACTTTTTTAAAATTAGCCCCTGAGCTCGTCAATTCATCTATGTCTTTTTGGGAAAGAGCCATAAATTCTCCTTCTTTAAGGAGGGAAAAAGCCTCCATGGGGCTTTGCTTTATGGCAATACCTGGGTTATCGTAGAGCTCTTTAATATTTACCTTTAGCTCCAATGCCCTAAAAAAGTCTAAGGCAATAAGGGTAGGATCGTCTAATGGTGTTTTTGTCTTAGTAACTAAAGTAACTTCCTCCCTTCCCTGCAGAGAAATAAGCTCTATCCCAACATCATTTTGATCTGTTAAAGGCGTTACTAAGCTAGGCGCCTCATTGTGGAAAAGGACTACAGCCAGGAAGTCTTCCGGGCTAAAAGGCATAAGTCCTTCTAAGCTCATAGTGACAACATTGTCCAATGACAATAGTCCCATAGTAAGACCGTCTGGGTCAGCCTGGGCTGTACGGATGGCAGCTAAGGCCGGCTGCGTACCTAAATAATCAAGACTTAGGGTTTTACCTGTCTTTTGTGCGAGTTTTAAAGTCGTAGCATTCAATTGACTTAACCTTGGACTATCGGGGTCCAGGTCTACCATTATTGTCAAAACTGGCCCGCCCCAAGCCGGTTTTGTGAAGATGATAATAGAGAGGGTTAAAAATAAGAGCTTTAGGCAGATATTGAGGCGATTTAAAAGCATATCCTTTAAGATTTCCTTCAAAGAGGCGAAAAACAAAATAGCCAAAAAAAGATCCAAGCGTAAAAAGTACTTGTATTACCAGATATATTAGTCTTCATACTATATAATGCCGAGATGGCAGTATATTACTACTAAATATTGCCATCTTTTTTTAGCTGGAATTTTAGATAATTTTACGCCGTCATAAAAACAAGTCCTTAAATTATTTTAGCACAGTATTAGTTCATGAGGAAAACCTAAGTACTAAATCTGTAAGGACTTGGAGAATACTTTTTTGTTAGGCTAGGAGCTAAGCTGTAAGGGGAAGCTTACGAGAGGGATAGAAGGGGGGCGTGCGAGAAGGGCTTGCGAGAAGGATAGAAGGGGGGCGTGCGAGGAGGGATAGAAGGGCTTAGACTGGTGGGGTAAAAGAGCTACAATTGCGATGAGATTTTTAAAGCCTTAGCTATTTTTGAGCCGATGGTTCTCTATATTAGGTGTAATGTAAAATTATACCACTAGAGAGTGTAGTAAATCTTCTCTTGTAAAAGCTAATTTAGCTGAGGGGTATTTTTGTGAGTTCCAAGTGGTATAAAAGGAAGGCACAAAAATCTTGAAAGGGCTGGAAATAATTCTATAATCTGGAATATTTCCCATAGGTGCCTTGCAAGGCGCATCAGGATTTAACAAAGCGCAGGAGAAAATAGCCGCCCTTTACCCTAAGTAGGTGCCATTTGTGGTTGGGCTCTGGCAGCTTCCCAAGGTATTTAAGGGCGGCATTTTCTTAGCTTAAAGTGTTACTAATTCAAGGCGTCATAGCCAGTCTCTTTAGTTCTAATCCGCATAGCGCTCCTAAGATCGTAGCTAAAGATCTTACCATCACCTATTTTACCGGTGAAGGCGGCTTCCTGGATAGTTTTAATGACCTTCTCTTCCCACTCCGCAGAGGAGACTACGATCTCAAACTTTACCTTAGGAAGCAAAGAAACGTCGACATTTGTACCGCGGACCATCTCTGTGTATCCTTTCTGGGTACCACAACCCATCACTTGGAATACTGTGATGCCGTTGACTTCAATAGCATTCAAAGCTGATTTCACATCCTCGAGCTTTTCCTCGCGGACAATAGCTTCAATTTTAATCATTTTTTTCCGTGCCTCCTTTCAGTCTAAACCGGTAAAGGACGGGTAAGCGTTTTCACCGTGCTGAGAAATATCCAAACCAATGAGTTCCTCGCGGGTTTCTACGCGCAGTGGGGTAAAGATGCGGATGATTGCTGCGCAAATAAGTGTACCTACGGCTGCTATGACAATAGATATGACAATGGAGGCCACTTGTTGGCCCAACTGCTTGAATTCTCCAAAGATAAGGCCCTTGCCTGCAGCTGCATTTATCGCTGGAGAGCAGAAAACGCCTGTCATAATACCACCCCAGATGCCTCCCACTCCATGGCAACCGAAGGCGTCTAAGGCATCGTCGAATTTCAAGGATTTTTTGACGATCATGATGGCATAGTAGCAGATAGGTCCAGCAGTAATACCGATTATCAGAGCTGCCCAAACAGAGACATAGCCCGCCGCTGGGGTGATGGCAACGAGGCCAGCTACGACACCGGTACAACCGCTTATAAGCGAAGGCTTACGTTTCCGGATGAGATCTACAAAAATCCAGCTTAAAAGTGCCCCTGCAGTGGAAATAGAAGTGGTCATAAAGACATGGGAAGCTAGACCATCTGCGGCACCGGCGCTGCCAACATTAAAGCCATACCAGCCAAACCACAGAAGAGCCATACCAAGGGCTACAAAGGGGATGTTATGGATCCGATAGGCAGTGGCGTCATAACCGCGGCGCCTGCCTACGATAAGGCACAGCACCAACCCTGAGATACCAGAGCTGATATGAACCACGTTTCCGCCAGCAAAGTCAATGGAACCTAAACTCTCAGCGAGCAGTCCACCATGTCCCCAGGACATATGGGCCAAGGGGTAGTAGACAAACAGGGACCAAAGAGCACAGAATGAAGCGATGGCTCCAAAGCGCATACGACCTGACACGGACCCAGTAATAATGGCCGGTGTGATCATAGCAAAGGTCATCTGAAAAGCAACAAAAGTAAGGGACGGAACCGTTGTCGTATAGGGGGAGAGGGTATCCGTGGTCATCTTTGTCAAAAAGGCATCGCTAAAGGTCCCTATAATCCCAAAGGTATCCCCAGAAAAAGAAAGCGAATAACCAAAAGCCAGCCACAATACTCCGCAAGTTCCCATGCAGACGATGCAGGCCATAAGGTTATTTACAACATTTTTACGGCGTCCCAAGCCGCCGTAGAATAATCCCAACCCTGGCGTCATTAAAACCACCAAGGCAGCTGAGACCAAGAGAAAAGCATTGTCGCCTGAATCCATTTTAAAAACCTCCAAACAGTTGACATGCAAGAGAATTTTTTTCTCTAAAAAGAGAAATTATTTGCAGCTATGGCTGCAATATAACGCTATAAATATTTAAATCTATTGGTATTTTGTATAGTACGAGAGGGTTTTGGTATTTACATACCCAAAAATTTTGGTAAATTTATCAGCGGTTAGAATTTGGACGTATTTATAGATGCTTGCCTTAGCTAGCAAGAAAATTAATATCATTTTTGTCTAAAATGACAGGATAGCTTGGCTAATTTTTCTGCTTTGGACTTTGGACGCAAGGCAACTAGTCTGCGCCCCAGAAATTTTATTATGTTCCAAGAGCTTATCTAAGGTGGCGCGAGCTAATGGTGATAAATAGAGTTGCAAGGCGCTTAACTTCTAGAAAATAAAAAGGGCCTTAAAAGGGAATAGTCCCTTTAAGGCCCTTTAGTAGTAGCTTTAAATTTTAATGCGTAAGGTAAAGAAAACGCAAAGGTAACAGCTGCTTCATTCGAGTTAACGCAAAATCTCTTTAATGTAATGCGAGAAAAAGAGAGGATTGCTTTAGCGTTTTCCGGAAATCCTAAAATGATTTTCCGCATTTTGTCCCTGAAAAAGGGTGCTATATGTATTCGTTTCGCGGAGTGCATGTGGAGTGATTAAATCCTTCTATTAAGCTTATCTGGCTTTTTAGCTCAAAAAAAGAAAATAAGCTTAGGATCGTAAATTCTGAGGGGAAGATGTTTCTTTAGCTGTAAGTGGGATTAGTACTGGGGGCCAATATTTAAAAAATTCAAAAAGTTTTTTTGACTAGCCCCCAGAGGTTAGCCTGTTGTACGCTTTTGTTACGTAGCATTTTATGGGCCAAACCCTTTTTCGTTTTATAATTACTAATAATTTAAATGGGTTAGCCTATTTATTTTGCGTTTTTTTTGCTTTTTTGCGCTTAAAATTTTGCGTCAAAACTGTAAAGTTTATGGTTAGAATTTAGAGTTTTCCGACCTTTTCGTAAGAAAAAAACCGATACCAAAGTTCATAATCCAACATTTTTTTGCCCTAATCGCAACCAGGGGCGCAGTTTTTTAAGCTGCTCTGGGCTAGTGCCCCTAAAACAAAGGACTTTGGGGGTGCTTTTTTGCCAAACCCAAGAAGGATAGGAAAACAAAAGGACAAAAAGGCCCAAGAACCCCCTCGCCTATCTCTAAATTAAGTTCGCCCAAGGGCACAAAAACCCTTGGCTTATCCCTAGTTGTGAGCGGGAAAAAAGGGTCAAAATTTACTAGAAGACTATATTAGATGGGAAAGCTGCAGAAAAATCTAGTCCAGATTCTGGAGTAGTACTTGACTAAAAAGCACCAAATTAGCACCCCCTTGGAGCTAGGCTGGCCCAAGAGTTTTATCTTCACCTTTTTGGGGTAAAAAAATGCCCCAGAAGGGAGGAAATTTTTTTTAGCTTTATCTTATTAGCGGCCTTCTAGGGGGCTTGCTTTCAGGTGATACTTCTTTTAACAGCCGAAAGCTTTAGCCTAAAGATTAAAAAAATAGGCCTAGAGCTTTAAAAAAACCAAGGCAGTCTAAGCTTGTGCCGCGCCCTAGTTAAGGCTCTTTCTCACTGGATGGCCAATTGACAGAGTGGGGGCCAGGCTGAAATAGATAGTTACTAGTTAGTTATAGGTATAATAATAATTAGTTTACTTTTATATCTTAAATTATTAATATTTTTATCTATTAATATTTTATTATAAAATTTTTTCCCCTTCTGGCTTTTCCCTTAGCTGGAGCTGGGGCACCTTTTTGGGTACCATGGGCCTAAGGATTAAGTTTTGAGTAGTAAAATTTTAATCTTAGCTATATTTGCGGGGTTTAGCACTTTGTAGTAATAAGCAATTGAGCTATGAATTTATCAAAAGCTATGGTAAAGTTTCCAATAATTAGGGTATATGAGCGTTCTAGCATTAGAAGGAATTTGTTTTTTTCGCTTAAAACCGAAATACATTTGTCAATAAGGTTTTTTTCACAATATGCAATGTGCGTCTAAGGCACAAGGAGTCTTAAATGAGCAAGGGAAAAATAGCCGCAATTTGCGTCCTAGGGGTAATCATTGTGGCAGCGATAATCTACTGTTTGGTCCCCCAGAGGCCTAATGAGGGAGCTTCTACAACGCCTCCACCATTAAATAATGCTGCTGGAGAGCCCAAAGAAACAGCGGGTGGTGAAACCGCTGCCCAACAGGGGCGCGAGCGGGAACTAAATATATTTATCTGGTCTGAGTACATAGACCTAGACATAATCGCAGATTTTGAAAAGAAATTTAATGCTAGAATCAGGATGGATTACTATGAATCTAACGAGGAAATGATAGCCAAGCTCCAGACTGGACGCAAAGGGGTCTACGACATCATAGTGCCTAGCACATATTTCGTGCCTACTTTGATAAATCAAGACCTCATCCAAGCTTTAGATTACTCTCGTATCCCAAATATTGTGAATATAGATCCAGAGTATCGAAATCTTGATGTTGACCCCGAAAATAAGTACACGGTTCCCTACCAATGGGGCACTTCTGCCCTGGTGGTGCGCGCCGACCCTTCGGAAGAAGTCCCCAATTCCTGGGAGCTCGTCTATACAGAGGATCCCTCTCAGGGGAACTTTCTGCTCTTCGATACTGCTAGAGACGCCTTGGGAAGCGCCCTGAAATACTTAGGCTACTCTTACAACACCACGGATTTAGCGCAGATTGAACAAGCCGGAGAGCTTCTCTTTAAGGCCAAAGAGCGACCAGTTTTCATGGGCTTTGACAGCGGTGTGGGCGGTCTTTCCAAGGTCATGGGCGGCATAGCCAAGATAGCCCAGGTATATAGTGGAGAGGCTATCAAGGCGACCAAGGAAGACCCAGAGCTCCGCTATATTATACCCGTCGAGGGCTGCGAGATCTGGTTGGACATTTTAGCTATTCCTAAAAATTCCCCCAATCTGGATGTGGCCTACGACTTCTTAAACTATATCCTAGAGCCTGAGGTGGGTGCCAAGCTGGCTACCTTTAATAACTACGCCACGCCTAACAAGGCTTCTTTCGAATTGCTTCCAGAGGAAGAGCAAAATGACCCCGGCGTGTATCCGCCTCCGGAACTTAAGGCAAAGATGGAGTACATGCAAGATTTGGGGGATGCCAATCGCCTTTACGATGAGACCTGGACCATCGTAAAATCCAGATAAGTACCCTTGTCAGAAGAAAGGAATAAAGGAAATAAAGAGCCGCTTTCCCGGAAGCACATAGATATAGTCCTCGTGGACCCGCAAAAATCGGAAAACATCGGAGCTGCGGCCAGGGCTATAGCCAATATGGGGCTGGGGGGCCTTGTACTGGTGCGTCCCAGGTTTTCCAAGCCGGAGCTCATGGAGGCGGCAGCCACCAAGACTGGGCTTTCCGTCTTAAGATTAGCTTTAAGCTTTCCGGACCTTAAAAGCGCCTTGGAACCCCACCAGCTAATAATTGGGACGACTGCCCGTCCTGGCTCCCACAGGGGTATTATCCACAGTCCCAGAGACCTAGCTCCCCAGCTCTTAAAGCTAGAGGACCCCCCAAAAGTTGCCATTGTCTTTGGGACTGAGCGCCAGGGACTAACTACTGAAGATTTGCGCTTGTGCCACAAGGTAATGATGATCCCCACTCATAACCTTTTGTCCTCTTCCTTGAATCTGGCCCAGGCGGTCCTCATCATAGGCTATGAGCTCTTACTAGCAGCAGGTGGCGAGGGTTCTAATCCTCTACCTATAGTCCCCAGTAGTATGAAGGACTTTGAAAGGGCTATGGAGGACTTGGAAAGCGTACTTGTCACTATCGGTTTTTTGCCTGAAATGAACAAAGGGCATTGGTTCATGAATGTCAAAAAAATATTCCAGCGCTCACAGTTGACCCGCGGAGAGTGCGATCTTATCCAAGGGATCTGCAGGCAATTGCGCTACTATGTAGGAAAAGAAAAGAAAGAAGACTAGAAAAAAGCCGGGCGCTAGCGCCCGGCTTTGATATCTATATTTTAAGGGTACCAAGAAGGTACCAGCCTTTATTCGGAGACCACGTTTATTTTCCTGGGCTCGGCAGGCGCCTGCTTGGGCAGGTAGATTACTAAGACTCCGTCCTTGACCTTGGCGGTGATGCCCTCCTGGTCAATGAGGTCAGATACCGTGAACTGGCGGTAAAAATCTCCAACCTCGAACTCTTCCTTAATAACCTTGCCCGGCTCTTCAGGGGGGGTGACCTTTCCTACAATGGTTAGGATCTTGTCCTTTAGATCCACGGAAACCCCATTGCCTTCCGCTCCCGGAACCTCAGCCTCTATGGTGAGGCCCTTTTCGTCCTCCCAGATGTCGATGGGGGGATAAAAGGTTGGGCTACCGGAAATGGTCTCGGTGCTACCCAGATCCACGGGATTCTTCTCCTGAACGCTAATATGCTTGTCGTCTGTCTCAGCCATATTTACTCGCTCCTTTTTGAAATTTACAGCCTGTTTCATGAAATACCTTCCACCCGAATATTATTCGGATTTTATGGAAACCTGATGAGCCTTTGCTTCGGCCGCTTTGGGTAGGGTAATGATAATAATGCCGTTCTTGAGCTTGGCCTCAGCCTTGTCGGGGTCTATCTTGGCGGGTAGTGTAATGCTGCGGCGGAAGCTCCCGAAAATCCTCTCCTGACGGAAGAAGTTAGCTTCTGCGGGCCTCTCGTCCACCTTTTTCTCGCCCTTTAAGGACAGGGTGTCGCTTTTGATGGAGAGCTCCAGGTCTTCCACCTTGACTCCAGGCAGTTCGGCGGTTAAAGTGATGTTGTCATCGGTCTCGTGGATGTTAATTAATGGAAAAACGCCGGCATAGCCGTCCTTAAAACGCTCCACTTTTCCTACTGCGGCCTTCCATAACTTGTCCATTTGGTTACGCATACGGTTAAACTCCAAAAAATCCCAAAATCCGGGACCTTGTACCTTGCGGAAAATCGTCATACACATTTCCTCCATTATATAATAGGCTAACTTTAGCCCTCTTTAATAGCTTCAACCTAGATACCATAAAATAGAACTTACAAAACTAATTTAACCACTAACTTTATCCTGTCAAGAGCCCCCAAAAAAAATATTTTCGCTTTTATTCCCCCTTTTTTAGAACGAGGAAAGCAAAAGGTGCCCCTCTGGGTCTCAAGTAATGCTTAAATATACAGTTAAACGCCTCCTTATGATGATTCCAGCTCTTATAGGTATTACCTTAGTGAGCTTTGTGGTGATGCATTTAGCCCCTGGGGATCCCACCAACTATGTCACCGACATGAATCCCAAGGCTAGTCAGGCAGCCAGGGAGCGCCTAAGGGAGATCTACGGCCTCGATAAGCCTATCTACGTCCAGTACTGGAACTGGTTTACTAGTTTGGCAAAACTGGATTTAGGCCGCTCTTTTGCCCCGGATAGGAGACCTGTCAAAGATAAGATCCTAGAGCGCTTGCCTGTGACCCTATCTTTGAACATCTTTTCCATGGCTATTATTTTACTCATAACTATGCCACTGGGCCTTTTCGCAGCGGTTAAGGCAGGAGGGATCTTTGACAAGGCATCCACTGTCTTTGTCTTTATCTGTTTTGCCGCCCCTTCTTTCTGGTTGGCCCTCATGGCCATGTACTTCTTTGGAGTGAAGTTGGGCTGGCTTCCTATCTCCGGGCTAACTAGCCTAAACTATGCCCAGCTTAGCGGCTGGGGCAAGTTCACAGACCTGGCCAGGCACCTTGCCATGCCCATTATCATCTCCTCACTTGGGGGGCTGGCTGGTCTATCCAGGTACCTGCGCTCCAATATGCTGGAGATAATCCGGCAAGATTATCTGACCACGGCCAGGGCCAAGGGGCTCCCTGAAAATGTGGTCCTCTGGAAGCATGCCCTCCGCAATGCCCTGATCCCTGTCATCACCATCCTAGGCCTTTCAGTTCCAGGGCTCGTGGGGGGGTCTGTCATCATGGAGTCCATCTATGCCATCCCTGGCCTGGGCCAGCTCTTCTACACTGCAGTAATGAGCCGCGATTACCCTGTGGTCATGGGAGGCCTGGTCATAGGGGCAGTACTTACACTCATAGGAAACCTCTTGGCCGACCTGGGCTATGCCCTGGTGGACCCGAGGGTCAGGGACTCCGCCTTCCGTTAGAGCTATGGGCCTGGGCTCTCAGATTTCAGGCCTATTTCGTACCTTCAAAACCATATATTTTATACCATGAAAATTGCCCGATGTTAAGCTAGGCTACATCTATGCTGAAAGCCATTTTTTCTAAGCTCTACCGCAACAAGCTGGCAACTTGCGGGGGTCTTATTGTCTTAGCCCTCTTTTTAATCTCCTGGCTGGCCCCCTGGATTGCCCCCTATGACCCCGACAAGGTGGATATACTCATGCGCCTTAAGGCCCCTGGCACAGACGGCCATATCCTGGGGACCGACTCCCTGGGCCGAGACGTCCTTTCCAGGCTGATTTGGGGTTCCAGGATAAGCCTTAAGGTGGGTTTTGTGGCCGTGGGCCTGGCCACTGTCACAGGGCTCCTACTAGGTGCCTTGGCCGGCTACCATGGGGGAATAATAGACAGCATAATCATGCGCTTTTGCGACCTCATGCTGTGTTTTCCCAGCATGTTTCTCATCTTAGCCACCATCGCCATCCTAGAGCCCTCCATTTGGAATGTCATGATAGTTATTGGGCTCACCAGTTGGATGGGGGTCTCGCGTCTGGTGCGGGCCGAGTTCATGACCCTAAAGAACCGAGACTTTGTCTTGGCGGCCCGGGGGCTGGGGGCGAGCGGTTTAAAGATTATCTGGGTACATTTACTGCCCAATGCCATGGGACCTGTCTTGGTTACCGCCACTTTGGGGGTGGCAGGCGCCATTTTAACGGAAAGCTCCCTTTCCTTTCTGGGCTTAGGCGTCCAGCCCCCCACTCCCACCTGGGGAGCTATGCTGACAGAAGGCAAGGATTTCTTGTCCAGGGCCTGGTGGCTCTCTTTATACCCTGGGCTGGCTATCTTGATAACCGTTTTAAGCTACAACCTCTTGGGCGAGGGCCTCAGGGAAGCATTAAATCCCCATAGCCAAGAGGCATTGGTCCGCTAGAAATATATGAAGTGTTTTAGAGGTTTTTTTGCTAAAATATATCTTTCCCGCATTGCCCCGCCAATTTTTTGGGCGAAAAGCTCTAAAATAGATTTTGGAATATGTTAAAGGTGAATTTATTCCTATGAATAGAATTGTACAAGGCTTACTGGGAGCACTTTTATTTTTCTTAATCCTTACAGGTTCAGAAAATCTTTTAGCCCAAGATACAACTGGCTCAACTGACTCAACTGTCTATACCACCATAACCCCCAATGAGCTTATGGCGATAATGCAGAAAGAGGAGTTTACTGTTGCGAAAATTAATGATTTGGTGCTAGAATGGATTCTATATGACATTCAGTGTCTCATATTTTTCACAGAAACTAACACGAGCCTTAGGTTTTATACAAAGGTAACATCCCCATCTGCCGACTTGGAAAAAGTTAACACCTGGAATAGAGAAGTGCGCTACAGTAAGAGCTATTTGAATAATGATAGGTCTTATATCCTAGAGCTTGATTTAGATTTAGATGGCGGCATAACTGAAAAGCGCATAAAACTTTTTCTTATAACTTGTGAAATATCTTTAATACAGTGGGTAGAGCGTGTCATTATAGAAGATAAATCTTAGTTCTTTGGCTTATCTATTTCACCCAAATACCCAGATTTTTTTGGCTCTTTCAAAATACCAGAAGTGCTGATTAAGCTCTATGGGCCAAAGGCACAAATTTACGAAATTAGAGCACTTGGATTAGAAAACTAAAGCTTCTTTCATAGTTGTAATATCTTATTGTTTATAGCCTATTGGTAGTATTAAACGCGTATAATTTCTAAGGTCAAAAGGGCCTGGCGCTCTCTTTATACCCCGGGCTGGCTATCTTGATACCCGTTTTAAGCTACAACCTCTTGGACGATGGCCTCCGGGAAGCATTAAATCCCCATAGCCAAGAGGCATTGCCCCCTAGAAATATTTTAAGTGTTTTAGAGGTTTTTTTGCTAAAATGTATTTTATCCGCATTGCCCCGCCAATTTTTTTGGGCGATAATCTTTAAAGTAGATTTTGGAATATGTTAAAGGTGAATTTATCCCTATGAATAGAATTTTACAAAGCTTACTGGGAACACTTTTATTTTTCTTAATCCTTACAGGTTCAGAAAATCTTGTAGCCCAAGATACAACTGACTCAACTGACTCAACTGATTCAACTGATTCTACTGTCTATACCGCCATAACCCCCAATGAGCTTATGGCGATAATGCAGAAAGAGGAGTTTACTGTTGCGAAAATTAATGATTTGGTGCTAGAATGGATTTTATATGACATTCAGTGCCTCATATTTTTCTCAGAAACTAGCACGAACATTAGGTTTTATACAAAGGTAACATCGCCATCTTCCGACTTGGAAAAAGTTAACACCTGGAATAGAGAAGTGCGCTACAGTAAGAGCTATTTGAATAATGATAGGTCTTATGCCCTAGAGCTTGATTTAGATTTAGAGGGCGGCATAACTGAAAAGCGCATAAAAATTTTTCTTATAACTTGTGAAATATCTTTAATACAGTGGATAGAGCGTGTCATTATAGAAGATAAATCTTAGTTCTTTGGC
>JAITII010000093.1 GCA_031279515.1 Deltaproteobacteria bacterium | reverse complement strand
AATTCTCATTTTGGGCAAAGATAGCATTTGGACATAGTGCTGCGGAAAGAGAAAGAATAAAGAAAAGACATAATATTATTGCGATTATCCATTTACACCTGGATAAAAACAGTTTATTTTGTGATGACTTTGTATTTATTGTTAGCCCACTTAGTCCATCATATGTTGTCATAATTTCTCTTCTCTATAAGACTTAATGTTCACCAAACAAATTTAACTAAAACTAAATGAAGTTAAAGCTCAACCAAAATGATATCCTAACCATTTGTTTAGTTTAATCTTTACTTTACCAAAAATCAATATAGCGGAACCTTAAAGTAAAAAAAATCTCTTAACTTTACTCTAAGATAAAATGTCCAATGGAGACTCCAAGAACATGCCACCCTTAATTGAGACTTTAGGATCACAACCTCTAAGTGAGACCCTAGCAGCCCATTAATTGGCATGAAAATTGCATAACAGCTAAGTTAAATATATTTGACATCATTTATTGTTTCAAAGCTAGAAGCCTGTCTGCCTTACACTAGAAGCTAAATTTATCCTCTTGGAGCTTCTAAATAGCTAAACTTTTACCAAAAATAACAAGCTGACATTTTATTTCTCTTATCCAAAAGCCAACTAATACTTAAAATCCTCTTGCTTTTTGACCTCTTTTTTTATACTAGAGAAATACAGCCATATTTTTAGTATTTTAGTCTCTTTAAGTTGTCATAAGAACTTACCAAAAATAGTTGTTAAACATAGCTTCAGCTTATAGTTTACTCTGAAACTTAAAGATTTCTTTCCTTTTCCCAATGACATTTCTACTATTTCTCTAATTTTTTAATTCAACTGTATACTACTTTTTTCAAAGCTTACATTTCATGCACTCTTAAACTTTAGAGATCTTGTTTTTCGTCTCTTTCAAACTCACTGTACGTATTCTCATTTCTGTATTTATCTCTGAAGGCATAAATTCGTTACAGAAAAACAAGCTTTGTTTATTAGAAAAGGTGCCCATAACTATATCAGACATCTTTGGAATAATTTATTATTGCCTCTTTCGCAGTGCTTATAATCTTATGACAAATCTGAATAATCATCTAAGAACTGGCCTATAAGATTTTCAAAAACTTTTTATTTCCAATCTCATATATAATGATATTACCTATGAAAGATAAAACTAGTTTTCTTTTATAGAAGTTTATCGGCATTGCCTGATATTACTTCCAAAAGTAACGAGCTTCTAGAGGTGCCCATTTATGGCAAGATAGATAGCAATAGGCTCATATAGAGAAAGCTAGAGTATTAGCTCTAAGCTCTTTATTAAAGGCGTACTTTTAGTTTTCCCCATGAACTCATGGAAATATTGTGGCTACTTACAAATCCTTAGTAAACTGCCACAATATCTTAGGGTCAATTAACTAAGCAAATGGTCTCTAGGCGCTTCTAGCTTTTAGTACTATGGAGCTTATAAAAACTAGTTAGAAGGGCACTAAAACCTTACGGATTTACCGCTACCTGCTTATAAGGGCCTTGGACCTCAGAGTCTTCGGAGTTCTTAAGGGTACCTTTAGAAACAAATTCTTGCTCCAAAGTAGATGGGGCCTCACTTGTGACCTTGGCATGGCTCGGATGGGTCTGGAGAAGATCTTTTACCAATTTTCCATGCTCTAGGACTATCACCCTTTCGGCATGGGCGGCTACCTCCGGGGCATGGGTCACCAAGATGATGGTGGCCCCGGCATTGTGTAGCTTATGGAGGATCTCCATTACCATGGCCTCATTGGTCTCATCTAAGTTTCCAGTGGGCTCATCAGCTAAAATTAGCTTAGGGTGATTGATAAGGGCTCTGGCTATGCAGACCCTCTGCTGCTCCCCTCCAGAGAGCTGCCTGGGAAGGTGTTTCGCCCTGTCTGATAATCCTACGCGTTCCAAGGCCTCCATTGCTTCCCCTTCATCCACCATGCTGTGATAGTACTGGGCAACCATGACATTTTCCAGAGCCGTAAGGTAGGATATGAGGTGGAACTGTTGAAAGATTAGCCCTATTTCTTCCCTGCGGATGGTAGTAAGCTCTCCGGAAGATAGGGTTGAAAGCTTCACCCCGTCTAAAATAACCTCCCCTAAGCTGGCAGTATCTAGGCAGCCTATGATATTCATAAGGGTGGTCTTACCCGATCCCGAGGGTCCCATGATGGCCAACCACTGGCCTTGTGGCACCTTTAGGCTTATGTTCTGAAGGGCTTTCAAAGGCCCGTAGATCTTGGAGATATCCTGTATTTCCATTAAGTATTGCATGGTAAAACTCTACGATTTTTTGGCACTTGGGTTTTCCAAAAGCTGAAAATGTAATTAGCCGCAGCTTATTCCCCCCTTAGGACTAAGGCAGGTTCCACATCCACTGCCCTCTGCACCGGGGCAAGGCAAGCTATGACTGTGACTATAGCTGAAACAATTATAGTTAAGGGGATTAATAAGGGTTCTGGGGTAAGGGGTCTTCCAAAGACGCTCTCTGAGACAACCCTGGCAAAGATAAGCCCACAAAAGGATCCAATAAGGCCGCCCAAGATCCCCAAGATTAGGCCTTCGGTCAAAAATTCCTTGGCCACCCGCCTGTTATCGGCACCTATCGCCTTTTTTAGGCCAATTTCCTTCCTGCGCTCTAAGACCACGGTCATCATAGTGGTTGCCACGCAAATCATAGTGAGGGTCAGAACCACCAGAGTCACCAGATAGACCAAGGCTGTGAGCTTGGTCATCACTGTCTCTTCTGAACGGGTGACCCTGGTGACCAAACGGGGGTCTATCCCAGGTACCTCTTGGCGCACAGAAGAAGCTATTGTCATTAGCTCAGTATTGGAACTTGAAAGGGAGGCTTCCGCAAGATCGGCTACCATTTTTTCCCCGGTCATCTCCTCCATGTCGGCCATGGACATGAACAAAAAACCATCTTCCACCCCACCTGAGGTCACTATGCCCACTATTTTAAATTCCTTTTCGTACCTCGCCTGGGATTCATTGCGCCCATCTAAGGGCATGGTCCTACCGGTTGAAAGGCCAGTGGCCTCAGCTACGTCCGATCCAATTAAGAGCTCCCCGGGAGCCGAAGGCCAGGCCCCTTCCAGGCGCCAGTAGGGACTAGTCAGCTTTACCGAAGCAAAATCTGTTCCCACTGCAGTGTAGGGGAGCATATGGCAGCGCACGCTCTCGTAGCGGAAAGGGGTAAAACCCACCAGGGCTTTGGGAGGGAGCAGGCTTTTCGCCTTATCTAACATATCGGTGGTAAGTCTACCGGTCCCTCCGCTCTGGACAAAGACCAGGTTAGCGCCGTAGGAACGGAACTCTCTGGCGAGTTGCCTGGGGATGTCGTAACACAAGGTCACAAGGGCCAAAAGGACTGTCGCCCCAATGCTAATGCCCAAGAGGGCCACCAAAAGCCTAGAGCGCCTACGGACCAAAGAAGAGAAGAGCATGCGCCAGAGAAAGGAGGTATTTGTTTTCATGTTTAAATTTTTATCTCCCGTGGAGAACTTCCGTAGGTTTAAGTCTTAAGAGGGCTCGCAAAGCCGGAAGACTTCCCAAGAGAGTGACAAAGAGGATCATGATGACCGCCAAGGGTATGACTAAACTTTTGAAAAGGACTGTAGCACCAAATACCGTTATCCCAATGAACTGCGCTAGAGCTAGCCCCACCAGGTAACCTAATATCCCACCCACAAAGGCCACAGTCAGCATTTCACTTAGGATAAGCAAGCATACAGACAGGTTAGAGGCCCCCAGGGCCTTCATTAAACCTATCTCTACACTGCGTTCCATGATATTGGCTGTCACCAAGTTGGAGATAGCCAGAGCGGAACACAAAAGGGTCAAGATGGTTAAAATGATGATAAGTAGCTGTGTCTTTTGGAGGATGGCACCTTCGGATTCTGCTACCCGCATCACTGGTTTTACCCTTACTCCAGGTAAGATCTCTTCAATCTGATAGGCAATAGAGCTTATATAGGCGGTGCAGTACCAGGTATCCCAGTCCTTACGGCTTAGGCCCTCGGGATTCATGGCGGCCCGGCGCGCCAGATCATTTTCCGGGGTGGTCAGAGCAGATACCTCCACCTTCTGTACCAAGCCCCAAAGCCCTGAGGCCTCTTGGGCCAAGGCTATGGGGCCTATGATCCCATCGTCTTCCTCTCCCCCGCTTTCAAAGACAGAGCGTACGTGAAGCTCTATGGGACCCTTTTGTGTACCAATGGTAAAAGTGCTGCCAGGGGAAAGAGAGTATTTTTTGGCTAAATTCCTCCCTACCATGACCCCATAGGGATCTAAGTCATCTCCAGGGGTACCTTCTATTTCCCACCAGGACTTTAAAGGCAGCATCCCTGTATCCACCGAGTCGCCGGTGGGTAAATCCAAGTGCTTGTTAAACCAGGTACCAGATAGACTTACTAAGCTCCCCTCCAGGGTCACATCCGTGGTTAAAAATGGTGCAAAATCAACTATATTGTATGCCCAGAAGATCATCTTTATCTTATAAAGCTCATCCTCTGGGATAAAGTTCACTGCATTTTTAGCGCCCTCTTCATCTTCTGCCGCAAACTCATACTTGTCTCCTGCCATGGAAGAGCCCCTGGGGATTACAGTAAGGTTGGCACCGTAGGTCTTAAGCTCCTGGTTCACCTTGTCGCCCACGTCAAACATCACAGAGAGCATGGCAGTGGCCAAAGATACCCCCAGCCCCACGGTGAAGGCTATCATAAAGTGCTTGCCCTTCTGGCGCCTTAAGGCGCCCAGGACCATTTTCCAAAACATCATAGAAAAATACCCGTACACTAAGCTTAGCTAAAAAGAAGAGGAAAAGATTGTAGTCCTTTTAATTTAAAAGAAAAAAGCGTAATTTTTCTCACCTAAACCTGTGGGCCTCGGCCTCCAGGTTAGCTGGATCAATTTTGACCCCGCCCCCTTCTATCTTAAAATCTAAAGGCACAGGATTGCAGCCTCCAGGAAAACCTATGGTGGATTTATTCATGACAACGTCACAAAGCTTGCAGATGATCTCATCTCCCCTCTGGTAATAGCCCGTCTCCCCGCAAATATCACAGGCATCCAAGCCAACTCCGTAGGCAGAGGCGGTCTTTTTGACAACAATAAAACGCACTATAGTCCCCCCTTCCGTTTTAAAGGAATAGCGGTGTAAGTTTCCGTCGGAAACCTCCTCTAAGGGGAGAAAGATAGCCCCGTCTGTAGCTTCCACCCTGTCGGGCTCTGAGATTTCTGGGCCTCGGCTCTGGTAGTAACGCAAATAGGTCACAGTCACTATCACAAGCGCTATGGAGAGAACAAAAAAGATCCCGCTTCTCACCATGAGTCTTAAGCCGTAGCGGGATTTTCGCACCACTGCCGGGTTATCACCGGAGGGCTTTATAATTAGCCCTAAAAAGATGACTATGACAGCAGCGGTCCCCCACAAAAGGGCTTGATAGAAGACAAAAAAGTTGGCATGCGCCATGAAAAAGATGACTAGCTTGGGTACCCATGAGATCCTAGGAAGCATCCCACGCACGTACATGATGCGCGTAGCGTCCACCAGTAAAAAGAATAAGATACCTATTAGAGCTAAAAACGCTAAAAGAACTACGAGCCTTTTGGGAATCTTTTTCATGAGATAGGTCAGAGAAGAAAAGACTAAGATCATCATGAAGAGCCCAAAGACATAGCCCGCTGTGTTGGCAAGATACTCTTTATTAAAGATAGAGTCCATCCCTACGTCAAAGTCCAAAGGCAAGATAAAGAGATCGGGTAAAGTCCTAGCTAAAACAAGGGCCATGATGACCGCGGAACTCACCCTGGATATGATCCCAGGACCCTTGGAAAGCGCAGGCAACAAAAAAATCATGTAGATCAAAAGGGCTAAAATTAAAGGCCACAGAAGGGCTATATCATAGTATTCCCGCACTACCCATCCAGTATTGCGCTTTAAGATGGCGTAGACTAAGGCGGACGCAACCCCAAGAGCGCCACAAGTAAAGTGCAAAACTTTACTTATTGCCACCCGCTTGTCACCTATGGCCACATAGAAGAGGATTGGGGCTAATACCATGAGGAGCCAGGTATTGTCCACCACTTTTAGGAGATACAAAAGCATAAAAATTGGAGTTCTAAAATAAAGTACAAGGCTGCCAAAGGGTTAAAACCCGTTTCGGCAGCCTTGATTTAAAAAATATTAGAAACGAAAGACAGGGTAAAAAAAGGGCAGTTTACCAAGTCCTGGGCACATAGTCAAAATCCCAGGATACTTCCAAAGGTTCCTTCCAGAAGCGACCTGTAACACCTGTCTCCTGGTCCACGTGGAGCAGGTAGTCTTGCTTTTCCGGGCTTTCAATAATAAAGGTTATCTTGTACTTGCCAGCACCATCCAACTTCACGTTGTTGCCATAGTGGGGACCATCGGAAGCGCTCATGGGCATAAACACGCCTTCTATGAGCTTGCCGCCCTCCTTCTGGGCCTTGTAGCGAACAGTTAGGTTAGGCACAAAGTCGCCTGCCCCATAACCTAAGTTATTGTTCTCAGCAGCTGAAATGTCAGCCTCCAGGTGAATATCCGCCTCGGCCTTGGGAAGTCCGCCAGAGCCCGCGGGCTCCATGTCAACGGGCTGGAAATAGACGCCTGCCACATGCAGAGGACCTACTTCCTGGTCATCGCCAATAGGATACTCCTGGAAGCCGGCAGTGTCAGCTCCAGGTGCCTGGGCCAGTGCCGCAGGGGCTACCCCTATGCAAACAAAAAAGGCCAGGGCACAGATAAAAGACAAATAATTTTTTGCGAACATAAAACCTCCGAATCTTTGTTTTTTTAAGATATAGGGCTCAAAAGAGCCTAATTAGAGTCCTTAGGTAGCTTCCTTTGGACGTAAAAATTATTTCATAGACTTAATTTTCAGTTTCTTTCAAGAGGGGCGTCCCCTTGTCTTTGCCGCCGAATTTAATCCACAAGATGGATCCCACGGCCAAGAGTAAGATAACAAACTGAGGAACAAGGGTCTGCCAGTAGGGAAAGATCCCTAAGATCGTTATAGTGGGAACATAGAAGGGAACCGGGCTAGCGCCAATCACGTCGGCTTCCTGGAGTTCAGCCACGCCGCCACCGGCAAAGGCTATGGACATGATAAACATGAGAATGCTGGTTCCAATAAAGAAGGGCTTTAAGGGAATTATCATGGTCCCCAAGCGCACAAAGATGAAAATTACAGCTAGTCCCACAGCTCCAACAATAATCCCTGCCCAGATCATGGTGCTATCTGTACCCGCCTGGGAAAAGAGTGGCTGGTAGAAGAGTATGGTCTCAGCGCCTTCCCTGAACACCGCTAGAAACGCCGCAGCTCCCAGGGCAAAGGAACTACCCTTGGTAACCGCCATCTCCACCTTTCCCTGGATATAGTTCTTCCACGCCTCTGCTTCCGCCTTGGAGAACATCCAGTTGCTCACCCCAAAGAGGACCACCGTTGCCAGGAGCATGGTGATTCCTTCTAGGATCTCCTGATTCTGCATAGTGACAGAAAAGATGTACTGAAGACCAATGGCAGCGGCAAAGGAAGCTAGAACTGCCCCTATGGCTGACCAGTACACCACCTTTATCTGGTTCTGATAGCCAGCCCGCCGCAGATAGGCCGCAATGGCAGCTATGACTAAGATGGCCTCAAAGCCCTCCCGCAAGAGGATCCCCAAAGATAGGAAAAAGCTGGCCCAATTTAAGCTCTCTTTAGCTGGTGGGCTTGAGGCCTGGATTTCTGTCCCTTCCCCTTGGGCAGCTGGCTCCAATGCGCCTTGGCTAGCCCCCCCATCCGCTGCCGCTGTCTCTTGGGCCGATGGGGCCTGTGCCACTATGCCGAATTTCACATCCAGGGCAAGGCCATCTTCTTTTAGCCAGCCAATCAAAGTGTCTATGTCGGCGCGGATGGTAGCTAGATCCTTTCCGTCTTTAAGACCCGTCTTAATAGTTGCAAATTTATACTCTACGGTCTTGGCCCTCTTGCCGGAAATGGAAGCCATGACCATGCGCTCGAAACCCTCTTTTTCGTAAAAATCAAAATAGGCAACATTTACTAAATCCCTTGCCTCTTCCCAGTGGTCGGTTCCAAGGGCGTAAGCTTCATAGGCCTGGTTTAAAGGCTCTTCCATGGCAGCAGCTACTTCGCTCCAGCTTTTAAACTTACTTTGTGCCAAAAGAGGCGATGCCAAAATGAGGGGCAAACATATCGCAAGGAAACATAATAGCTTTCTGGCTCTTTTATCTATTTTCATAGCTACGACCTGAAATGAAAGTATCTTAGGTAAAATATTTTATAAGTTTTATTAGACAAAATTGGCTAGCCTCCCCCCGCGTCCGACGGGGGGAGGCTGAATAAGGGACTAAAAGGTAAAGCGCTTTAATAACTAAAAGACTATGGGTTTTTCAAAAGTCTTACTTTCCCAACATCATGATGGCTATGGGCCTTTGGGCATCAGTAAGCCCCAATGCGGCCTTAATCTCATCTACCTTCATGGAGTGGATGTAGCGTGCCCCTAGGCGCAGGGCAGCAGACACCAGATAGATGTCCTGGGTCATGGCGCCTGTCAAGACATTGGCAAACTCGGTGCCGGCATCTTTATTGCGTAATTGACTTAAAACCTCGGGGTTTTCCACAAAGATCAAAAGCCAGGAGGCCTTTTTCACAAAAGACTGGGCCCCCACCTTGGCCTTTATGTTTTCCTCAGAAATCTCCTCTAGCTTATGGGCCTTGTAATCATAGTGATATACCCCTTGGGTGCCAGCTAAGAAGATGTCAACATATGGTGCTAAGCCCTCGGCCATGGGTACCGTCCAACCGGTCTCCCCTCGGTTGAGTCCCGAGGCGGCCCAGAGCACTGTAGAGAGCTCCTCTAAGGTCAATTCCGCTGTGGAAAAGTCCCCACCTGCGGTGGAGCTTCTCTTTTTCAGGGCTTCAAATAAGCTCATACCCCCTTCTGTTTGTGGGGCTGGAAGCTCTATGTCCGCCTTTAAGGCTACAGCTGTGACGGTCAAGAGAAAAAAACAAATAGTAAGGGCGCTAATAAGTCGTGGCATGGTATTGGCTCTTGTGGGGACAGATTTTAGACTTTATGGAGTTTTGCTTCTATTTGGAGTTAGTTCCATCAGCTTATGGGGACTTAGGATTTTGGCTAGTCTTTTCTTGTGGGAAGGTCCATGAAGTTTAGGGCCTGGAAGGCCCTAAGGCGGGCTTAGGGGTAAATTGATGCAATTGATTCACAATTTCAAGATAAGATTAATGTAATTGATTCCACCTTTCAAGAAGCTTTTTATGCTATTGATTCTTAGTTTCAATAAGCCCGCAGCTGGAACTATATAGCACCATTTTAAAACTGTTGTCAACACCTAAAAAAATGATTTTCCTATAAAGTATCTGTCAACAAAAGAAATTCTAAGCACAAAAAAGCCCTGTAAAGCCCCTCTAGGGGCATCTATAAAGCTTCCCTAGGGGCATCTGTAAAGAAAAAATCAGCGCCAAATTTGCCAAATATTAGAGAGACTACTTATTTGAGAGGAAAAGTTTAGGTTTTTGGGGGGCTAGCTAAAAAATCATAAGGGGGGGATAAAGGGGTTAATGAGGGCTAAAAAATTTACCAGGGCTGTTACCATCCACAACCTGGTGGAGGCCGCTAGGTCTTTAGTTGCCAGCTTTAGGGGCTTAAAGGACATACTAGAGGCAGCATCCAAGATGAGGTGCACCAAGACCCCAAAGGCCGCCAGGACCCAGACTGCCAAGATTGTCTTGCGGCCCTGGCCGCAAACCACCACGGCCCAAAGGCCGCCATAGAGAAAGGGCACTGCTAAGGAATGAAAGAGTCCTCGATGGACCGTATGTTTCTTTAAAAGATGGATGATAAGGGTATTGAAGATTAAAAACGCGGCTAAGGCGGCTATAAAGACAAATATGGGCTGCCAGGGGCGTGAGAGAAACTCGCCCTTAGCCGAGAAAAATCCGCCAGCTAAGGCTGCAGCTCCTAGGCCGGCTATGATTCCCGAAAGGCGCAAGGGCTTGGATTCATCGCTGTCAACATCTGGCAAAAGTCCGCCGGAAACTCCTGCCAAAAAAGCCAGGGTGGAGGTGGTGGAACCCAGTCCGTAAGCGGCATCTGCGGCAGCTACTAGCAATGCGGAACTAACTGCACTCACACCTAGATGGCAGACAAAATTTGGCAAGACCAACTCCTAAAATATAACCATAATAAAAAAATTATTGACAAAACACATCCAATAGCTAGTTTAATTACTGTAAAAAACAATACTAATCACTCTTTATACCATTTTTTGCTAAATTATTACAAGATACTACCTAAAATTTGTAGCTTTTAAGGAAAATTTTTGTGGAAACCACAATATTTATGGATAAATAGTTCTAATATCCCCAATATACATGGAGCTCGAAAAATATTAGGGGGCTTTTGGACAAAAAGACTCCCATTTATTGCCAAGTCTTCTTCTAGCTTCCAAAGGCGCTCTCTATTGGCCCAGGGGCAAAAAGCAAAGCTAGGACCTCTTAGCTTTAATAAGCACTAGCTCTTTCAATTTTTGGGTTACTCTGAAAAGGGCGCAAATAGGGGCGTTTTAGCTAGCTGGTGTAAAAATGTACTTTTAGACCGCTGCTTTATCAATCATTTAAAAAAACCCATAGTTTCTAGCTTGAGCTAGAATGCCTTAGGCCCCTCAAAAAAGCCTACAGGGTACCACCATTACTATAATTAATAATAAGCTCCTAGCCTTTGGCATAAGGCAAATGGCTGCCGTAGCTCTAAGCTTGTGCCAAGCATAGACCAGCCAATTTTTGGCACCTTTTGAGCCCCCTCGCACCTTAAATTTTCTATCCCTTTTGCTTGTGCTATCAATCTTAATTTATGCCTTTTTTAAAAATATATTTTCTACATAACTAGCTATTTACTAAAAATACGCTTTATTTAATTTTTGCTAGTATTTTTTAAAACCTTTTTTCCCAAGGCTTATTTTTTTACAAGACAGAAATTAGCTTCAGTTCGCCTCAAAAAAACTTTTAAGCTGCACTTAAAAAGCCTTTAAGCACAAGAGACTTATGTTAAAGGGCGCAAACTATTTGCTCTTTTAGTCCGGAAACTAGTGCAGGCTAGTTTAAAGGCTCTCCAGATAGACTAAGGGATAAGATTGTAAAGCTGGCCAAAAATGGTCCCTTTCCAAGTCAGAGGCTCTAATCATAAAATCTTCTATTTTAATGACCAATATGGGGTTTTCATAGAATTTAGTAAATTTTTGACCTGCGCCCTTGCAATTTTTCATCTTTCCACGATAGAATACTTCGTAATGTAGGGAAACAAAATCTTTAATATTTCCAGCTGGCACAAGCCCTAGAGAAGACACTATGACGAGTAAGACCATACCATCTATGAAAATTATTGAGAAGCTTGCAGAAAAAGGGGATCCAAAAGCCCAGTTCACCTTGGCAACTTTCATCCTAAAGAACACCGTGGACCCCAAAAGTTATGAAAGAGCCTTTCTCTTGGCCAAAAATTCAGCCTCCCAGGGCTACTCTAGGGCACAATTACTAGTGGGAAATCTCTTTTTTCGAGGGGTGGGCACCAGCCAGAGCTTTCCAGATGCCATAAGCTGGTATTTACAAGCAGCAGACAAGGGAGAACCCGATTCCTATTTCTATATAGGTCTCATGTACTATGCTGGTCTGGGGGTCCTAAAAAACCCAAAAATGGCCGAAGAATGGCACAACAAATACCTGGCTTCTTACCCCTCTCGCTCTTTAATAAACTTTGCCTCAGTCATTAAAACCGCTGAAGGCAAGGCCTTAAGCTTTGAAGAAGCCAGAAAGCGCTACCTTAAAGATGCCAAAGAGGGGGATCCTGTAGCCCAGTACAGTCTTGGCATAATGAGCCTATTGGGCCAAGGTACCCCAGTAGATCTTGCCGAGGCTAAGGACTGGTTCCAAAAGGCGGCAAACCAGGGACATTTGGAAGCCATTTATAATCTGGAATTTTTAACTTCCACTAGCTAAGAAGCAAAAGGTCTTGTGCCACTAT
Organism: Deltaproteobacteria bacterium; assembly: GCA_031279515.1. Classification (GTDB taxonomy): domain Bacteria; phylum Desulfobacterota; class Desulfarculia; order Adiutricales; family Adiutricaceae; genus JAITII01. The sequence goes on along the minus strand of JAITII010000093.1, from coordinate 3,307 downwards.
CTTTGGCTCAGTAAGGGTCTTTTACCACCCTCAGGCCCACTATTAGACTCCTAAGCCTCGGGGACTCCTCGTTTCTGGTGGCCACTTGGCAGAACCAGGCATCGCTAGCCCAGCTCCCACCTCGGGTAACCTTGGTCTCACCTGCTTCTGGTCCTTTTGGATCCCTGGCCGGTGAAGAGCTGTAGTAGTTTTCAGAAAAAAAGTCCGCTGTCCATTCAAAGAGGCTGCCGTGCATGTCAAAAAGACCCCATGTATTAGGTCTTTTCGTGCCTACTGGACTTAACTTGCCCCTATGAAAATCCTCGTTGTACCAGGCGTATTCCTCCAATAACTGGGGGTCATCCCCAAAGCAGTAATTGCCATTGCTGCCGGCCCGGGCAGCGTATTCCCATTCAGCTTCGGTAGGGAGGCGGTAGCTATTGTTGCCTTCCATTTGGTTTAGTTTAGCTATGAACTCCAGCGCGTCTTCATAGGAAACGTTATCCACCGGCAACTTGTCACCACTTTTTGAGGAGGTCTTGGAGCCCATGACAATTTGCCACTGGGCTTGGGTGACCTCGGTTACGCCAATATAATAAGCCTTAGTTAAAGTTACCGTATGGGCCGGTCTCTCGTAAAGAGCCTCCCCGATAAAATTGGGACCTGCTCCCATGGTGAATGTCCCAGGCTGAATTAGCTCGAAATGCATTCCTATACTATTGGTGATGGTGGGCGGATTCAAGAGATCTGCCAAGAGGGCCCCTTGGGTGGCCAGAAAGAAAGCTTGCGCCAATGCAATAGTTAAAAGCCTGGGCATGGGTCTATCCTTTTTTTTAATTAGTGTATTTTTTCTGGGGATGCAAGGGAGAGGAACTTTGTAATTCTTCCGCCAAAGCCTGGTAGATGGCGCACACCAAGGGGGGATCCTCACCTTTATTGAAGTAGAGCCTGGAAGGACACTCCCCTGGGCATTTTCCTTGAAGTAAACAGCCCTCGCAATAGGGGCCTTTGAGATTATACCCCCGCAAATCTATTTTAGGAAAGTCCCTCTCAAAGACAGTACCCATGGAAAGGGTGGTATCAAAAGCTGCCTGTCCGCAGGGATAGAGGACTCCGGTGGGATCCACCGCAAAGGACCTTCCTTTATGCGCCTCACAAAAGTGAGCCCTATCCCCTTTTAAGAAAGAATTCTTAACTAGCTCTAGCTCCCTAAAGGCTATAGGCCTTGTGCGCATGGAGTTAATCATGCCGATAGTTTGCGCCATTTTTTTAATAGCTTTTTTGAGCTCTTTGTACTGCGGAGCCCCCAGGCAGCCGGTTCCTTTGCGGACCAAGAGATCTAAGCCTATCCCCCTTAGGGTTTTATAAGTAGACAGAAAAATAGGTAGCTCGTAGAGAGAAGGACAATTAACTTCGCTTACCACAGTTGTCACATTAAAAGGAATATTAGCCTCGGAAAGCAGAGCTAGGCCATTTAAAATTAACCCTGAGCCGCCACGTACCTTGTCATTTACATCAGGTGAGCCGTCTAGGCTTACTCCCACCTCGACTTTCCACTTAGCAAAGTCTTTTACAAGCACAGCATCTAACAGAGTGGCATTAGTCTGAACAGCCAAGGTTCCTTTCCGGCCTTCCCTAGCCAATTTTGCCGTGAGCTCTGCCGCCCTTTCCAATAATTCCGTTACTAAAGTAGGCTCCCCTCCAGTAAGCTGAACATGGAAGGGCCCGGTACCCCCGGAAAGGAGCTCAAAGGCTCTGTCCATGACCCTAAAGGACATGTCCACATTCTGCGCCTCACCGTTATAGCAATACCGGCAAGCCAGATTGCAGCGGCGGGTCAATATTAGGATCATATATCTGGGAAAAGGACTCCAAAGGGAGCCGGCACCACAGCCTCCCAGGGGAAGACCAGCATCCATAGAAATCACCTAAAACATAAGTATAAATTTTTATCCTAAAACCCAAAGGCCCATCTATAGTTTCAGTTTAACTAGGAAAACCTTTAGTACCTTCTCGAAAGAACTTTGATACTTTTACTCTAGTTATTACCCTCCATATGAAGGCATGGCTAGCCATCTTGCAACAAATGGCCGCCTCGCTTTAACTATGGTATGAAATATAGCATTTTTTTGAAATTCTTCGAATAAAAACTTTATTTCTAATCCTTTTTCTAGATTATGGATGATTAGTCAGTTTTGTCCAGAGATTTTAGGTAACCCGGAAAGAGTTGGTTGCGGGTTAAGCTCAACTCCTACCTAAATAACCCGTGGAATAACTTCAGATAACTAATATGGCTTTTTTTCCCAAAAGGTACAAATTTTAAAATTTACTCCCCTAGGCCAGGCCGGAGTACCCGGCCTAAAGTCAAATAGAGTGACAAATTTCTTTAATAATATCAAGTACTTAACCCTTAAACTCCACAGATCCCCATTTTTAAGCTACAATACTAGATTGTAGGCTTGATTTCCCTACCTCTATGCTATAATATATCATCGCTATGGGGCAGGCCTGGGAAATACCCAAGGGAAATTAGGGAGAACATTATGCGCATATTGTTATTTACCGGATTTTTAGGATCCGGCAAGACCACTGTCCTTTTGAATCTGGCCGAGTACCTGGCCAAAGTGGAAGATCAGGGAAAGGTAGTGATCATTGAAAATGAGATTGGGGACGTCAATGTGGACGGACAGTTACTGTCCGGGGCCTCATTTGAAACACGCAACCTTACTTCAGGTTGCATCTGCTGCACCCTAGCTGGAGAATTCATTGCAGCTCTCCAAGACATCAAGGATACTATCCAGCCCAACTGGATACTTATCGAGGCTACGGGTCTGGCCCATCAGACCATTGCTGACACCATAGAGAGAGCTGTTCCCGCTTCCCCACCCAAATCCATTGTAGTGGTGGACTCCGAGCGCTGGGAGGAGCTTTACGAGGAAATCCCCTTTCTCCTGACGGCTCAGATCGAGAGGGCAGACTTCATTTTTATCAACAAGATTGACAGCGTGGACGCAGAGGAGCTTTTGCACATTGAAAACGATGTGAAAGATCTCAACTCGGATAGCCCTCTTATCAAAGCTGCAGCTTCACGTGACAATTTGGACAAAGTCTGGGAAGAGGTAATCCTAAATGGCTAAAGACGACGACAAAAAACCTCATAGCCACAGCCACGATCATCACGAGCATGAGCACGGCCACAAGCATGGCCATGACAAGCACGAGGAGCATGAGCACGGGCATCATCATCACGAGCATGAGCACGAGGAGCATGACCACGGGCATCATCATCACGAGCATGACCACGGGCACAAGCATCACGAGCATGACC
>JAITII010000082.1 GCA_031279515.1 Deltaproteobacteria bacterium | reverse complement strand
ATTTACTTATAAATTTAATGGGCGCTAATACGCTACAAGAAAAAAACTTCTATAAGCAAATCTCCGGGCAGGAAGTAAATACTTAAAATTATTTCAAATTTTAATAAAGATGACCTTATGAATGGTATGTCCTATGAGTAATCAATGAATTACCACATATTATTAAAATATCTAAATCGACTCATAAGCTTTTAAGGAGGTCAGAAAGTTTTTACAATCAGAATCATCCTAATAGTACAACTTAACTTAATGGTAAAAGAGTGGCCTTAAAGAATTTAAGAAAAATATTGAGATTTTTTTCGTATTGTGCAAATCTTAATCCAAATAAATATCTGAATCATCTTAAAAAATGTTTTCCAGAAATGGATATTGCCCCAATACAAAGATAGACTACAAATACCTTGCAAGTCATTTTAGGATAACTTCAGAAAGATCCATTCAAGTTTATAAATATTTATGATATCCAAAACTTTTGTATCCCTCCAGAAAAAAATGGCATCTATCTAAGGAAAAAGACAATAGTTACAATATCTAAAAATCCTATAAAACCCAAGGGTTTCTAAATGTTATAAAATAACCTTCGAAGTAATATTTCAGGTAATTCTTGCAGCTATTCTTTGAAATAATTATGCGCATTTCATTTCAATATTAGAGCTAGAAATGCAAAAACCAGAACAACTTGGCAGAAAAGCTTAGCCCCCGCAACAGTGCTTATACTTCTTTCCAGAGCCACAAGGACAGGGGTCGTTACGACCCACCTTGTTTTTCTTTTTGGCCTGGGTGCTTACATTGCCTCCTCCGTTTCCGCCTCCGGAAAGCATTATGTTTTCTTCCTTACGATTCAATTTTTCGTTTCCCTTTCCATCATTCATCCGGATTCTAAAAATGGTGGACAAGCTATCTGTTCGGATGCGGTCTAACAGCTCTTGGAACATTTCAAAGCCTTCCCGCTGGTACTCCCTTAAGGGGTCTTTCTGGGCATAGCCCCTTAAACCAATACCATCTTTTAAGTGATCCATAGCCAAAAGATGGTTCTTCCACTGTGTGTCCACCACCAATAACAGGTAATAGCGGAGTATTTCAATCAAAGCCTCCGGGGGAAACGACTCAAATTGGGCTTTAAGTGCCTTGGTTCCGTGTTCATAGAAATAATCAAACCTTTGATCACCCTCTAACTCTACAATCTCTGTCTGTTCAGGTTTAAAACCAAAGCGTCGCAATCCATCCACTTCCAGTTCCAACCAATTTGGGCCCTCAGGCCCGGTATTATCCAGGTATTGCATCACAAATACTTGGCTTTCCTCATCCACCATGTTATTGATATCTTCTAAAAGTTCTTCCCCAAAGAGTATCTTCTTACGCATCTGGTAGATTATCCCCCTCTGGCGATTCATGACATCATCGTATTCCAGAAGGTGCTTGCGGATGTCAAAGTTGTGGCTTTCTACATGCTTTTGGGCGTTTTCTATGCTCCTGGATATGAGATTAGCAGTAATAGGGACGCCCTCTGTCATACCCAAGGTGTGCATAAAGCCTTTGATCCTTTCTCCCCCGAAGATCCTCAAAAGATCGTCTTCCAAGGAGAGATAAAACAGGGACTCCCCAGAGTCTCCTTGCCTCCCAGAGCGGCCTCTAAGCTGGTTATCAATGCGGCGGGACTCGTGGCGCTCAGTACCTAGGATAAAGAGGCCCCCCAGTTCTGGGACGCCCTTACCTAAGACTATGTCCGTACCACGGCCTGCCATATTGGTGGAGATGGTAACAGCCCCTTTCTGACCCGCCCTAGAGACAATAAGGGCCTCCCTTTCGTGGTGCTTGGCATTCAAGACCTCGTGGGGAACCCCACGCATCGTAAGCAACTTGGACACCAGCTCAGAGTTGGTTATGGAGATGGTACCTACTAAAACTGGCTGCCCTTTTTTATGGAGCTCTTCAATGTGGTCTATTACAGCCTCGTATTTTTCCCTACCTGTGCGGTAGATGACGTCGGTATGGTCGGTACGGATCATACGCTTATGGGTGGGTATCACCACCACTTCCAGGTTGTAGATCTTGGAGAACTCCGCTGCTTCGGTGTCAGCAGTGCCTGTCATGCCGGAAAGCTTATCGTACATCCTGAAATAATTCTGGTAGGTTATGGAGGCTAAGGTCTGGTTCTCGTGCTCTACTACCACGCCTTCCTTGGCCTCCAGGGCCTGGTGGAGTCCGTCGGAGTACCTGCGACCGGACATGGGCCGGCCTGTGAACTCGTCTACTATGACCACCTTCCCGTTTTCCACCATGTAGTGGGTGTCCTTTTCAAAAAGGGTATGGGCCTTTAGGGCCTGATTCACGTGGTGGAGGGTATCTATATTTTGGGGATCAAAGAGGTTATTTACCTTTAAAAGCGTCTCGGCCTTGGCTACTCCCTCATCTGTGAGGTTGGAGCTTCTGGCCTTTTCGTCCACTTTATAGTCCACTTCCTTCCTAAGCTTAGGGATAATAGCATTCACCGTGGTATACATGGTGGTGGACTTTTCCGCCCTTCCAGAGATTATAAGGGGTGTCCTAGCCTCATCGATTAAGATGGAGTCTACCTCGTCCACTATGGCAAAGTTAAACCCCCTCTGGACAAAAGCTGAAGCTGTGAACTTCATGTTATCCCGCAGGTAATCGAACCCGAACTCTGAATTGGTGCCGTAAGTAATATCTGCCTTATAGTTCTCCCTCTTCTCATCGTCATCACCCCCATGGAGAATGACCCCCACGGAAAGTCCCAAGAAACGGTAGATCTGGCCCATCCATTCGCTATCGCGGCGGGCTAGATAATCGTTCACTGTGACCACGTGGACCCCCTTGCCCGTCAGGGCATTGGTGTACACAGGTAACGTGGCAGCCAAGGTCTTGCCTTCGCCTGTCTTCATCTCAGCAATCTTCCCGTCGTGGAGGACCAAGCCTCCCATGAGCTGGACATCGAAATGCCTTTGCCCCAGGACCCTGGCCGCTGCCTCCCTGGTGACGGCAAAGGCCTCAAAAAGGATAGAATTTAAGGGTTCACCATTTTCCAGCCGCTCCTTAAAGGCCGCTGTCTTGGCCACTAGATCCGCGTCCGAAAGCCTTCTTATGCCTGGCTCAAAGGCATTTATGGCATCTACTCGCTCTGCCAAGCGGCCGATCTCCCTGTCATTGGCAGAACCGAATAGCTTTTTGAAAAGTCCTAACATATGTAATATTTCCCCACAGAATTTAGAGGGCCCCCCAAGTGAAAAGGCCGATCGGCACAATATACACTATTTTAGCCTTTTTTTCTGCAGTAAAACGCCTTTGCGCCTTTCTACCCCAAGTAGGGGCAATGGGCAAAAAAAAGCCCCCTTTTGGGGACATTTTTCACCATCTGCCCAAAATTGGAGGCCAATTGTACTCTAAAATCCTATTTTTGGTTTTTAGGATCTAAATCTGCAGTTTTATAGTCCAACTTAGCCTGGATAAAACTCTGCGGATCCACATTAACTTCTCCCAAGAGAGTCTCATAGTGCAGATGGGGACCAGTGGATCTTCCAGTGGAACCCACCTTGGCTATCATCTCCCCTCTGGTCACTTTCTGTCCCACAGTTACCAGGGCCTCAGAGAGGTGGGCGTAGCGGGTGCTGAGCCCATAGCCATGGTCTATGGTTATCATGAGGCCATATCCGCTCTTGGACCAGTCAGAAGAAAGGACAGTCCCGTCTGCCGGGGCATAGACCGGGGTACCCACCGGGGCAGCTAAATCTAGGCCCCTATGGAAGTCCAGTCTCCCACCAAAGGGCGAGGAGCGGTACCCGAAGGTGGAAGATACCCTGCCGGCCGGCACAGGATTGGAGTACGGAGTAACCGACAGGAGCTCTTTAGAACCCAAAAGGGCCGCAGATAGCTCTGAAAGGGCAAGCTCAGTAGCTGCCGCGCTTTCCTCTAGGCGATCTAGGTCCCTATGCATGCCCCTTAAGGCTTCCATGGGAGAATTGTCGTGAAAAGGAGCCGCGTCCACGCCGCCCTGGTCAGCTGTAGCTCCCCAGGTCCAGGCCACTGTATTTACAAGCTCAGGCCACACCGAAGCCAATTCTGAACCCTCAGGCAAGCCCAACTGGATATTGAACTCCCGTGTGAGTAAGCTTAAGTCTCTTTCTCTTTTAGCCAGCTCCCCCATCTGCCACTCTAGGCCGTGGAGGCGCTCGGTAACCGCCGCCAGTTGCAGATCGCTTGCCACCTTGGCGCTTTGCAGAATCTGAAGTTCTAAGCTGCGGTCCTCTATATGGGAGAGCTGTTTGTGGGCATAGCCGGCATATACGCAAAGAGCCAAGATGATAAAAGTAAGAAGCCACAGCGTAAACTTAGGGAACCACGCCGAGAGGGTAAACCCTCTTATTTTCACGGGGCCGTCGCCCTCTGTTAAGACACATATCCTGTAGCGCTTTGCCATCAGCTGTTGACACCTTGAGAAAAGCCGGGGGAACCCCGAAAAAACTAGATACTAGAACCATGAGGTGCATTCCATGTCGAATGCTTTAAAGATAGGGTTGCAAATATATTGCAATTGAAACATTATATATCATTAATAAATAATTTCAAGGGAGGGGGGAAAAAAATTACCCCCTCTTTTAACTTTAGTAATATTGTCATTTTACTTATAAAAAGCCCGCAGGATTAGATAAAATTAAACTTTTGGGAAAAAATTTTTTTAATTTTCTGGTTGGCAAAAAAAGAAAATTTCAAAAAACAATACAATATATTGAATTAGAGGATAATGATAAATTTTCGCTCTTAATCTCCATTTCAATGGTAATAAGGAATCATTATAAGTAATTTCTCTATTAAATAGACCACATATAAAAGGGCATCTACTAAATATCATATGTATCATTAAATAAAAAAATGATAATTATTTATTTTTTAATTAAATTTATTAACATATTCAATAATTATATTTATTTTGAAAAGACCCTACCTTGGGTTTAAAAGGCCCATTTCCACTAATGATTCAGGTTTCACTTGAGCTCTAAAAAAGTTTACCTACGTAAAATATTCTCTTTTAGTCTTCTGGCAGCTATAAAATACTATATATAGAAATATATACTTTCAGCATTGCGATGTGGAGTTTAAAACCTAGAGTCTTAACTTCCCAAGTTGGTTTATTCCCCAGTGACCTTAGAAGCATCACATAGACCTTTAAAGTAATTACCCAAGACTTTGTAATAGACTCTTATTTCTCGCTTTTTCACCTTGTTCAAGGTGCCTTTGGCGCTAATGCGAGAATCATTTTACGCACAAGTGCCTTTTTATAAAGCCAAATGCCATGTCTTGTTAAGGTCCAAAAGAGAATCTAAGGGTCGCCACAAAAGATTATGTCAATTAAAATACCCTAAGACCTATCTTTAATTCTCTAAAAACTTCATAAGTTTGTAAATTTATCTGCTTGTAATGACAAAGCTCAAAGCAAAAACATCTTTACATCTTACAAAAGAAAGAGGGGGGCTAAAAATCCTTACAATTTCCATGAAGTCTTAAGGCTTTGGGATGGTAAATAATAATGCTTCTAACTTAAGAGGCGCCAGTTATTTTACGCTAGATCTTTATTTTAGAATGAAATTTATCAAAATTTTACCTTAAGGCTAAATAATAGCCTACTTTCTTACGCATTTCTCTTTCATACAAAAATCAGAAATTAGCATGATAAAAAAGGTTTTACTATTCAAAGAGCCTAAAATACTATTACTGCCCTAGGCCTTATGCCTATTTGCCAAGGCACACAAACAGAGTAACCCTTAGTTTTAATGGTTTAGAGGGCTAAAGGGGCAAGAGAAGCCTTTTTCTAATTTACTTGAGCTTTTAAGCCAAGGCCAGATAAAAGGCTTAAAAAGGCGCCGTATCCCATGATTTGAATGATACTTGGGCGGCCTTATTTCGCTAGGGCGCAAAATAGGTAAAAAAATACACCCACCCTGATTTTTCTAGGTGCTAAATGGCGGACTTTTAATGGTTTTGCCAAAAAAGCCTTTTTAGACTGGCGCCACAGGTCCCAAGAGCTGGCAGTGCTCTCCAAAGCTCTTAACCCAGTTCATGATTTCCGATTCCGTAGCTACTGTAACAGTTAAGATGAGACCCCCGTCTTCCTCTTCCTCTATGCTCTGCTCTTCTGCCCAGATGCGTTCCCTTACGTAGTCCGCATGGGCGCCTGGCAAGAACCTTATCCTGTAGGTCTTGGGCTCTACGTGGGGGAACCCGAATACCGAAGAGTCGGGCAAGGTGACGTCGAAGTCAAATACTGCATTAGTAATGGACAAAAGGAGTATCCTGTGCACCGCCAGATGGGTCCAATACTTGAACGTGTAGGTGTCGTTTTCATCGGCCAAGGCTGCACCCAACACGTAGAGGGTATTAGCCCTGGAGATTATCCTGCCAGGTGCGAAAACCACCTCCCTGGTGTCTTCGTAGGCTGAGCTGGTGGTACGGTACTTGATGAAGGATACCAACCTCTTCTGCTGGGCCAATACAAGCTTGTCTAGGGTATCTTTGTGTGGGTGGTAGTCCACTATACCCCCTATATGGAAAAAGTACTCTGGCCTCTTATCCGCGTCGATGATACTAGAGTACTCTTCGATGAGGCGCAGGGAGAGATTGAACACCGACTCATCTATGCGCTCCAGGACATCCCGTGAGAGCATCTGCGATGCCAGATCCTTAGAAAGAGCTAGGTAGCGCACCTCTTCGAACTCAGAGCCAATATTTGCCAAGCCACTAGTGGATTTCATTTGGTACCATCGCCTATGGTTTTCCATGCCCGTAGCCAGACTTTGCCCAATAATGGACTCTATCTCCTGGGTCAAGCGGATAACTGTCTGGGGAGAACAATTTAACCATGAGGCAAGCTCGCCCTGATAGTGTTTCCTGCCATCCAGCATCAGTCTCCTGAATAACCGTAGGAGTTTGGCTCCCGGTGTGCTGTCTTGATCTTTCTTCCTAGGCATTTTAGTCATTCGCTGAAATAGTCTGTTTTGTTTTGATTAATAGTGGGGAATAGGAGGCATATGCCTCAAATTGTGGCCCCAAACCACAATTACCCCACCTGCGAGCTAGGGCACTAACAAATTGGAGTGCGAGCCCCTTTAAAAACTAGAAAAAGCGCCGGCTGACCTAACAAACGATATGGGCGTCTAATATTTTCCATTTTAACATCATATTTTCCCTTGTGTCCACAAACTTATGGAATTTATGACCAAATTATGAAGCCTTTATTCCATGGAAACGAATTTTCCCCAAAGGTTTTTCAGTATAGCTAAGAGAATATGCTACTAAATATTGAATGATTACTCTATATTATGGAATAATCTATTTATAGCATTGTTCAATTATTACCTGAGTTACTTTTGGTGACCGAATCATCCGTAAACACCAAATGGAAAAAACTAGGTTAAAAAAGGGAACTTACCCTTTCCTATTAGAAAATAGGAAATGTCATGCAAACATAAGGCAAAAATAAACTTCTATCTTTGCCAAAAACGCCTTTTTATTCCATGTTACAGAAAAAAAGCTTGTAAAGCCCTGAAATCGCCTCTGCGCCTCCATGAGAAACAGAAAAAACTAATATATTCGCTCTTTTAAGTCCATTTTTTGGATAAACGAATAACTTTCGTTTTTTTCAAAACTTTTCAAGGGTTTTCAGCCACATAGGTTAAGCTAATTATTTTTACCATAAAATAAAAGGTTTGTCAGCTTTTATTTTTACTTAGTAAAATTTTCTCTTTCACTTCTTTTTCTCATTGGCGGGCTTCACCTTAAAACTAAAGCGCCTAGACATACCTTCCGCCCAAGACTGGGGCAAGAAATCCAAAAAGTCTATCATGCGGTTTAAGATCCAGGGGAACTTTATCTCCCTGGGGCCCAAGCGGAGCTTTTTGACTATGTAATTTGCAGCCTTGTCTACATCCCAGGTGCCAGGCAGGGGGCCGGTGAAGGTCTCTAGCATAGGGGTCTTTAGATAGCCAGGGCAAACAACTGTCACCTCCAAGCCCTTGTCTGCCATAGAGCACCTAAGAGAATGCCCATAATTTCTCACAGCTGCCTTAGAGGCACTATATGATGGGGCATTTACCAAAGAGAGCCTCGCAGCCTGGGAGCTTATGAGGGCCACCTGGCCCTTTTTGCGGGGGAGCATGAGGGAGGCTGCTACTATAGCCGTGTGCAGCATTGCCTTGGTATTCACCTCAAAGGTCTGCAGCATGTCTTTGGGTGACTCTAAACCGTCATCCCCTATGCCCCTACAAATGCCGGCATTGGCTACTACAAGATCTAGTGGCTTTGCGCCATCAGAGGCAGTAAGCCAATTTTCCAGGGCCTGGGGATCTGTCACATCAAAAAGCTCAAGATTTAGTTCCGCCCCCTTTTCTTTGGCTATATGGGCTGTCTTTTCCAACTCTTGGCTATTGCGGCCGCAGAGGAAAAAGTGGACCCCTGGGGCTGCGTAGCATTTTACCAAAGCCCTACCCAGCCCACCTGAGGCGCCTGTTATGGCAATATGGACAGGGTCCTTCATGATAGGGCGTCCTCGGCGGCTACGTTTTCTGCCTCACCTTTGGCGTTCTGAATGGGTTCTCCTAAGGCGGCTAGCTCAATTTGAGCCTTCTGGTGTCCCTGCTTGGCTGCCTTTTCTAGCCAAACCCGGGCGGTATCTACGCTGCGGGAAACAGCTAGACCTTGCAAATAACTGATGCCCATAAAGTACTCCGCTTCAGCCAAACCGCCAATGGCAACTTTAGATATCTTGGCAAAACCCCTCATAGGATCCTGCTCTGTCCCGTAGCCATTAACCAGCATAAGACCCATATATAGGGTGGACTGCTCTTCAGACAACTGGGAGCCCTTTTCAAAGAGCTGAAAGGCCTGAAAATAGTCCCTTGTTACCCCAATGCCTTGGAAATACATGACACCCAGCTCGTAATAGGCCTCCTTTACGCCAGCTAGGATGGCCTGTTCAAAGCATTCTATGGTCTTGGCGTAGTCCCTATGGGTGCCGTGGCCGTAAAAATACAGGAGCCCAAGATTTAACATGGCCTCCCCTACCCCACCTTCCGCGGCCTTCTTGGACCAGAAAAAGGCCTTGTCGTAGTCTGTAATGGTACCTTGTCCTTTGAGGTACATGGAACCTAAGTTAGCAGCTGCCCCGCTCACACCCTTTTGTGCAGCATCTGTAAAGAGCGCTAGGGCCCTTTTATAATTCCTGGGAGTTCCTTTCCCGTAGTAGTAAAGGAGCCCCAGCTCAAAGGCGGCCAACTCATTACCACCCTCCACTGCCCTTTCCAACCAGTGGATAGCCTCCTCCTCATCCATTTTCACCCCCTCCCCCATGAGGTAGTGGGTACCCAGTAAGTATTGGGCTTTATTGTGACCTCTTAAAGAGGCCCTCTTGTAAAACTCCATGGCGGAAAATGGGTCTTTGGGCACCCCGTGCCCCTCGTCATAAATGAGCCCAAGATAGAACTCGCTGTCAGAGTCTCCGTCCTCAGCAGCTTTTTCAAACCATTCCCTGGCCTCAAAAAAATCCCGCGTGACCCCATGGCCTGTAAAGAGCATCAGACCTAGGTTAAAACGGCTGGGCCGATCCCCTTCCAGGGCCGCTGCCTTGAAGAAATGAAAGGCTTTGGAAGGGTCCTTTTCCACCCCGTGACCGCCTAAATACATGAGGCCCACATTGTACTGAGCTGCAGTATTGCCGCCCTTGGCGGCAAGTTCCAGCCACTTGAAAGCCTTGGGCAGTTCCTTTAATACGCCCTGACCGTAGAGATACATGCGGCCCAGGTCCGCCTGGGCCATAGGGTAATTTTGTTCCGCCGCCCTGGTGAGCCAATAGAGGGCCTTTTCATGATCCATACTGGCTATGATGCCCTCCAGATAGACCTTTCCTAAGATATACTGGGCTTCAAGGCAATCGCCATGAGCAGATTTATCGAACCAACTTAAAGCCCTGTCTATATCCTGGACAACCCCCTCTCCCAGGTAATAGAGCTTTCCCAAAAAACATTGTGCCTCGGAGTTACCTTCCTCAGCGGCTCGTATTATATTTTTTACCGATTCTGTCTCGGAAATGACCATAACCTAAAAAACCTAAAATTCTTGCCGGATCTTTAGCCGGGCTGCAGTTTAAGCTAAAAGTAATCTTCCTCACTTTTATTGGGGACTATTTTAGCACTTTCTCAGCAAAACTGCGATAGCTTTAGCATTTATCTCTAGAGTGCCTTTGTTTTCTTTGAAAAAATAGCCCTTTTTTAAGTATTTAAAATGCGAGCGCAAATTGAGATAAAAGCAAAAATATGATATAAATGATGAAATTTGACTAAGCTTTTGTTCTCATAGGCCTTGCCTATGTAAGCTTGGCCCAAGCCCCGTACAAGTAAAGGTTCATCATGTACCCCAAAAGAGAAAAGCGCGCTCGAAAGCGCCGGGCCATCTATCTGCTGCCCAATCTCTGTACCACACTAAGTCTTTTAGCTGGTTTCTTCTCTATGGTGAGCTCCATCCAGGGCCATTTTGTAGCAGCCTCCTGGGCCATTTTCCTAGCTGCGCTCCTAGACGCCCTAGACGGCACAGTGGCCCGCATGACTGGTACAACCAGCCGCTTTGGGGTGGAATACGACTCTTTATGCGATCTGGTCTCCTTTGGCTGCGCCCCTGCCCTCTTAGTCTACCAATGGGCTTTAAATCCAGCCCTTTTCAAGCTCCACTTCTTACAACATCCTGGCCCTGATGAGAAGACTCTGACTTTAGGCTTACTGGTGTCCTTTATCTTCCTAGCCTGCGGTGCCCTGCGCCTTGCCAGATTCAACGTCTCTGCCGGCCAGCGCGACCCTGGATTCTTCCAAGGCCTTCCTATACCGGGAGGTGCCATTATGCTCTCCTCCATGGTCCTGTGGTTCCACAGGACTGGGGCAGCCAATGAGCACCCAAACGACATCTTAGTCGTGACCCTCATACTGGTAGTCTCTTTTCTCATGGTCTCCAACTTGGACTATTTCAGCCTCAAGCACCGGAGCATCACAAAAAATAATCACCCCTTCGAGACCTTGGTACTCTTCGTCCTCATCGCAACCTTAGTCCTCATTAGAGCCAAAACTCTACTCTTCCCATTGGGCATGGTCTATATTACCTCAGGTCCTATAGTCACCTTAGTGCGTTACCTCACTAAGGGCCCAGTAATAACTGAGGAAGAGAAAATCCCAGAAGAAGAGGAGCAGAATAAATAAATGGGCATAGTCATAGGCATACTGGTTCTGCTCTTTCTCTCCTTTCTTTTGGCAGCTCGCCTGTACACAAGGCATAAGGCAAAATTAGCTTCTCCCAGCCGCCTCACCTTGGGCACTAAGAAACGCACTAGCGCGTCCAGCCAGAACAAGCCCTCCCCCAGTCTCCACCCGGGACGGGCCAAGGCCTTGGGCCTTGGCATCATAGGGTTTTTGCTCCTAGCTTGGTTAGCCGTCTCTCTTTTAGGATCTCCCAAAGAGCCCCCCCAGGATATGGCTGCCACAGCCCAGGCTGCCACCCAAGTGGAAGCCCAAGAACCTGCCTATGCCCCAGAACTCTCAGTTAAGATAGACCCGCCCCCGGCCCAGATCTTAAATCCCCTCATCTTCGAGATCCCGCCGCTCCCCCCGGAAGGGGAAACTCAGACAGAAGGCGCAACACCTTTAGATAGTAGTACCGCTTCTGCCTTACCAGTCCCTGATGATAGCTCCCAAACAGAAGCTAGCACCACAGGGACAAGTTTTAATCCAGAAGAGCAGGGCGATCCCTTTGTCTTACACCCCATGAGTGCCAATGCCAGGGACTTTTCCCCCATTATCAGCCGCATGGAACCTTTGGGTCGCAGTCTGGACCCAGAAAATCCCGTACCTAGGGCACAACCCCTTCCTCCTCCCTCAGATGAGCCGCCAGCCCCTAAAAGGCCGCGCCTCACGGCCCCACCCCCACAGCCCCCAGAACTCCCCATGGTAAGCTCCCAGCCAACCAATCAGAGGCGCTACACCATAATCGTGGGATCCTTTAGCAAATCTGAAAACGCAGAAAAGCTCAAAAAAAAGTTGGAAGACGAAGGTCTGCCTGCCGAGGTGGTGAGTGTCACGCTAGACAATCAGCCCTGGTGGAGGGTCATGAGCGGCGTCTTTGATGACAAGGAAAGTGCTGAAGCCTACAGTCGGGAGTTGCAGCAGAAAAACCTTGTAGAGCGCCCCTATGTAAAAATTTTGTAATTTTTTGAGCTAGTTAGGATTACTTAGACAAAAAACGCATAAGGCATTAAATTCAATTTGGAAAATTTGACATTTATTTAGTAAAAAGAAAATTTTTCTTTAAACTATATAGTTTGAATGTTAATCCCACCATGCTAGAGGGCTTATTTTAGTGAGTAAAAAGACAAAAGAAAGTAGATAGTTCATGCGCTCTGTAGAGACTTACAAAATAGGCGAGCTAATAGCCTTACTTATTATAGAAAGCGCCACAAAATTACCCCCCAAGGTGATGGAAGATCTTAAAAGGGCCTTTTCCCAAGAGCCCTCTGCCCAAGGACGCAGGGTTTTAAGCATATTATTGGACAATACAAAGATAGCTGAAAAGGAAAAACTGCCACTGTGCCAGGACACGGGCCTTCCTCAGATCCAGCTGGAAATCGGCCAGGATATTTCCCTAGTGGGAGAGCCCCTCTACCAGGAAGTAAAAAAAGCTGTAAAAAGAGCCTTTATAGAAGCTAATTTACGCCGCTCTGGTTGCCACCCCTTAACCAGAGTCAATTTGAAAGACAATATCCCCATATCCCTAGAGACTAAAATAGCCCCAGGCGATAGGGTGCTTGTACGCACCCTCTCTAAGGGCGGGGGTTGCGACAACAGAAGTAAACTTATAAACCTCCCCCCTACGGCAAGTTTGGAGGAAATCCAAGCAAATATAATAGATACAGTCCTTAGTGCGGGACCAGACGCCTGTCCTCCCTTTTACGTAGGGATCTGCATAGGAGGCACTTTCGAGTCAGCACCTCGCTACGCCCGCCAAGCCCTTTGGGAGCTCGTCTGGGACAATAATTTTTCCAGCGAGGAAAATGAGATAAAAGCTTTTTTACTGGAATCCTTCAATGCCTCCGGAATTGGGCCCATGTGCGTTGGAGGAAGGGTTACAGTCTTGGATGTGGGGATAAAAATTGTACCCACCCACATAGCCTCCCTCCCTATAGCCATAAACCTTTGCTGCCACAGCTTCAGGCCAGGCAGAGGGCTTCTGTAGTAAAAAACTTATCATAAACTTGAAGGGGCTGGAGGCCGGGGTAAACCCTAGTAGCCTTTATGGCATAAAGTCGGCCTTATTAGTTAAAAAGCCCAAGTCTTGGAAAATTTTCCTAACTTTAAGATAAATCCAAGATGGGAAAGCTAAAAGCTTTTACGTTAAAAAAGGGCTAAAGCTGGGTGGACGCTCCAGCTTAAAAAGGGCTAGAAGCTAGGGGAAAAACTAAAAGAGAAAAAAGTTTTTTACTCGAAAGGTAAAGCCTTCTGATTTTGTGCCCATTGGAAAATATCAATGTCATCCAATAAAATTTGCGGAAGAAAAGCCAAAAAGTCACCAAGGGACCATTTTAAGCCTGACTGGCATCGTACATAATCCAAGATGAGCATTGCAGTCATAGCACAGTAGAGCTGGCACAAAATGGCGTTAGCCGACGAGAAGAAAAACGACCTTATATATAGCCTATGATGTAAAGAATTATAAAAATTGAAAATTTTCTTGCGGTTAACATAACTAGAGGCCAATATTACCGAAGAGGTGTCAAGGTCGTTGGTTAAAATAATTCTGTTGCTACGATATTCCCCATAGCTCAATTTTATGACACGGAAATTTGAATTTCCACTAATACCAGGCAAAGTCTGGGGATTCTTTACATCGGACAATATCATTGGGGCAATTTTGGAAAAATGTAGAGAAGGCAAAGGGCCGATATAAGGGTTAGCGTTAGGTATCTTGGCATCCATTTCTTTAGTAGGAAACAACTGTATAATATAGCGAATGCCTTTTTCATTTATTGGATTTAAAAGATTTGAATCTTTACAGAAGGATTCAAATATGACAAAAGAATCATTGCACAAAGTCAGAGCTTTAGCCAGATCATCCTGGAGCTTAAATTTGTTAGGAAAATATAACAAAACAGGATGATGACCTAATCTTAAAGATCTTAGTGTTAAGAAATCTACCTCCGATATTCGCTTTCTGAAATTCAATTTAAAAGCGCCGAAGTCCTTTGTAGGACCCTTTAGCTTTTGAAATTTGGTGAAATCAAATAAATTAAGGTATGTTTCAAGAGTAATTAGTTCCAAATATTCTAAAGGGTTCGTAAATTCTAGAATCAACATTTTTTTAGGAGAACTATTCATAAGCTTATGTATATGTGTCTCCACCAAGTAATAGACATCCCTGAAATAATACCAGCTCCTTTTTAAAGAGGCTCTAGATAAGGTTGGTCCTGAGGGAACATTTTTGATAAAAAGCTGCTGCTCTAAGCCCAAAATGGATACTTTTTTCATTTCCGAAGATATGTCTCGTAAAGAATAGCAGCCTTTAAAATGGGCAAAGACAAGCGAGACTAAATGATTAAAGGCATAAAATTTCTTGGTAGAAAAATCTGCACCATATTTGTTTGCGAGGGCAACAACACCATCTCTAGGGATAAAAGAAAGAAGTTGCCGCAAAACAGAATTGTAATTGTTCATTTTAACTAACTGCCAAAGGCTATTTAAAGAGAGCCATTTTTTCAATCTCTATAGCAATAAAGCCCTAGAGACCAATTTTCTATATTTCTACCAGATTTTAGCTAGGGCCTAAAGCCTAGATCTTTTGTACTATAGCAAAGGGCCCCAAAAAACTCTAATTTTAACTGGGAGGAGGCAAAGAGCTAGTAGTAAGTAATTGTGAGCTTTATTTTTGTGGTAGAGGCCCCTCAATATGCTCTAAAAGGGCATTTTTTCACTTTGAATATAGTTTGGCATAATAAAGTATAATTTCCCTTCGCCATTTTATTTGAATTCTAATAGTGGTATAAACAAATGATTTTTGAATCAAGCATTTTTTGGAATGAACAATATTCCTATTTTTAGAATATAAGTGTACAAAATAATCATCAAATTTACAATACCATAAATATCTACTTTAAGTATGAATGATAGATCAATTTAGAAAATTAAAAGGTTAATTATATGGTTCAGGCCCGAGGGCTCGCCAAGAGGAAATCCAAATTGCCTGAATATATAGGTGCACTTATTTAATGCCCTTCTTAAGTAACCCCATGGCTTGGCCTGCAAATTGCCAGGTTCTATTTTATACCCCAAGAGGAAATAAATGTCTAAGAAAAACCCTATCCAGTCAATTATCTTTAGAGAGCTCCGCTCAACCGATAACATCATTAATTTGTTTAAAAGGGATCCCTGGAGCTATACAAATAATCTTTTAACTTTTAAGGACCCCAATAACCCTGAAGTAAGCTTAGAAAAAATACTTGTAAATAGGCACATTACCAATTTCGAGTTAGGTGTTGCGCAGCCTATACTAACCGGGAAAATCTTTCCAAATTCTGAGTGCTTTTCCGCCCCAAATCCTGACGTGAAGGGCTTAGATACGCTTAATTACGAATATTGGGAGGAAATGACTATGAATTGGCTCAAAGAGAGAACTAATGGTGAGCTCCTTTTTGCCGCAAACCTAAAGAAACCCGGAATGGTCCCTCATGTCTTACAATTTATAGTAGAAGGGAAACATTTTAATGGTTATAGACGGGCTTTGTTAAACGAAGAAAAAAGATCCATGTTCCAATCCATTTGCTGTGATTATGAAAATTATATGTCACTTAGGGGTTTTCAAACTAAAAGAGCCGTAATAAAACCCTCATATAAAACAATTGAAGACTATGGGAAAAAACTAAATGTACCAGAAAAAAGCCAAATCCATGATAGGGCACATAAAGAAATTTGCTCCGGCTCTAAATCCTTAATACGTGAGTTGGCATCAATGCAAAATAAAGAGTACTCTGTAAAAAAAGTCCATGATTTTATTATAAATAAAGCATCAAATATTTGGGACAATTTATTTGATGATTTCAATAAGCAAGTATCAGGTCTAATGACAAGATGTCAAGTAATGGGCGCCACCAAAGACAAGTGCGAGAAAAATTTAGCACGCCTTGAATCCCATTGCGAGAAGTTTAAGAAAGAGGCCGATAATATTCGAGATCTCGATCTTACTGAGCTTCTTACCAAATTGTATTTTGCCTCGGAAACGGGTAAAAATGGAGAAGGAGAAAGAGAGCTTCTTTTGCCTGATGGAAGGATCATTACTGTTTCACAAGACAGCTGGAAAGATACCCAAAATAATAGCGAAGGCCAGGGGGCCATAAATTTAGTAAAATATCTTTCCGGTTATGATGGAAGCGAGATTTCAAAGATTCTTTTCGAACTTTCTTTGCATTTTGACACCTTTTGTATTGCCAGAGCTTATAGCCGCCACTTAAGCTTTTCCGTAGATGAAGAATATCAAAAGATTTTAAAAGAACCCTTTGATAGCCCTCTTGTCGTAGAAAAAAACTGGGTAGAGACTAAAAATTTAGTTTCTATGGCAACCTATATTCCTTCGGACTTTCTACAAGCTCTTTTTGAAATCGGCAAAATAAGCTGCGATAACAAAAAAAGACTTATTTTACTTAGCGGCAAGCAAAGAGATAGCGTTTTTGTGGCTGAATTTAGCGGGGCAAAAAATGACTACACTATCTATGAACCCAACCAAGACGCCTCTCCTTTTTTCATAAGAAGAAACGTCAAAAAGGTAGTTATTTTAAACGATCCTATTGAGAGCCTCCAGTACTTATCCTATGATTTAGAAAACACAGTCATCGTAGTTGGAAAGAATACTAAGCTAGAGAAAATTTTACCTTTTTTAGGCGGAAAATCTGTCGAGATTAACTGCCACAAGGGAGAGTGCTTTAAAAGAATTGCCTCTTTTTTAAATGAAAAGAAAATACCCTTTTCTATTTCACAAAAGTACAAAAAAGGATACGAACCCTGGAGAAGAGCAAGATTTATCAGAAACTTTAGGATTAAACCTCGAGACGCTAGCAAAAATCGTACCTTTGACCTAGTTTCT
Source organism: Deltaproteobacteria bacterium (assembly GCA_031279515.1). Taxonomy (GTDB): domain Bacteria; phylum Desulfobacterota; class Desulfarculia; order Adiutricales; family Adiutricaceae; genus JAITII01. Next base: position 20,993 of record JAITII010000082.1, on the reverse strand, counting down.
TTCTGCAGCGCTTCATAACACTTTTTTCATGCCTATTGGAGGCAAAATTTTTATTTAGTTTACGCTTTTATGGGACAAGATAAAGGTCAATGGCTTTAATATTGAGGAGAATTTACATGAGATACAGCACCATTTTGCACATTAAAAAATACAAAAAGTGGGATACAATTAAAAATATGCATCACCACAATTTTCGCCTAACGGAAGTAAACAATGCTAATCCCGAGATGGCAAAAAATAATGAGATTATCCTGGGCACTCCTTCCTTTCAAGAATTTAAGAGTTTCTGCACTGAAAGACTAGCCCAGCCAGGGGATAATTGCACCCAAATTGTTCAAATGACATTAAGTGCCACCAAAGAGTTCTTTGTCTGTTATGAAGATGAGCTGGCTAAAAAAGTTTATGACATGCGGGTCATAAAATCCTTTGTAGAGGCTTCCCATAATTGGCTTACAAATAGGTTCGGCGATAAGCTAGTGTCTCTCTGCCTTCACATGGACGAAGCCTGTCCCCATCTTCATGCCATGATCCAACCCATTACGGAAGAGGGGAAACTAAACCTTGAGGTCATTTTTCCTGGAAGGGGCGCCTACAGCGAGCTTCAAACATCTTTTGCAAATGCCTTATCCCATCTGGGCATCCTAAGGCCCTACAAGGGTAAAATAAATCAAATGGGTGACCTTTCACATGACTTTTATCCCTTGGTAGAGGCCTATGATAATCTAGCACCTCCTTCTGATTTTTCCCATCTAACAACTGACCTTTCGCAAAAAATTAAAGAGCAAAAGTTTAGTAGCTTCAAAGCCTTTAGAAAGTTTTGTTCCGCTGAGGTAGAATGGCTCTTAAACTCACGTTTTAGTGAGTTGAATGCATCACATGATGCCCTCATTAATACCTCTAAAAACTTACAAATTGGCATCGACGGGCTTAAAAGCCTTGGAAACGATAAGGCTGAGGCCTTAGAAAAGGATATTAAATTGGCCCTACAGGTGCGCCAGATTAATATCTTCCGGCTGATGTGCGCTATAACCAAGACTAATCCCTCCAAGATGGGGCAAAATGGGCAAATATACCAAATCCTTCATCTGCCCAAGGAAGCCTTACCCCCAGTTGACCAAAAAGATATGGTGGTAGAAGGCCCCCTTTGGCCACAAGGGGCAAGAGGGGCGCTTATTAAGGAAGGTAATGACTTAGCACCCAGGCCCCAGCTTAGCCCAGAACTATATAAACCTGCTGCGGCAAAGCATATTTTTAAGCTCAAATGCGGCCTCAAGGTGGAAGTTATAGACAACAATTGGCGTATTTTTGGAGAAAATTGTGAAGTGATGGAAGGAAGAAGCCCCTTCTTTCTCATAAATGAGATTTTTGGATATCCCAGGGAAAATATCTCTCAGGCTGTGCGCCTTCTGGCCCAGTTTTCCCACCCGAACCTGGTAAAGGCCGCCTTATTGAGGCACTGGGCCCAAAATGCTTACCAAGAAGTAAGAAAGCTTTTAGCAAAACCCTTTGGCGGGCCAAGGCCCTCTCCCCATTGCTGGGAGAAAGTCTACAAGAGTTTATTGGAAGACTACGGCTTTTCCAAAGAGTATTTAAAGCTAAACCACAAAAAAAATCTAATATTTTCTGACGGAGCCGGCAATGCTATCCTATGCGGTAAAAGTCTTTCCGAGCCCCTAGGGCCCCAAAAGGGGCACCTAATATATTTTAGGGTAAATCTGGCTAACCCCTATTCCTTTATGAGCTTTACCCCAAAGCACGAGCCTTTTTATCTTCCCGGGAAAATAGGCCGCGTGGTTTTGACCCATGACCCAATAAGTGCCTTAAAGCTCCAAAAGAAGGTAAAAGGTGCCCATGTGCTAGCCATCAGAAAAGATACGCTCGCATCCGACATTTCCCGCATTAAGCCCTTCTTAAAAAAACACTTAATTGATCTAACCTTTCTGGACTCAAGTGAAAAGACCCTTTTAAAAGAGCTTATCACAAAAAAGCGCCAAAAAACGCCCAAAGCACCCAAGACTGACCATAAGGCAAATAGCCGCAGAGAATTACCCGCTTCTTTGCAAAGGCTAAAATAGCTATAAATTTTCCATTAAAATAAGCCCCTTATCTTTCTCCCCTTTCCCATGGACTTATTTGGGTATCTTTTAATGCCTGCTGGCAAATTTTTATTTAATACCACAGTAGTGGTAAATGGAGCGCATTATCCCACGGCATAATATTTTTAATGCTATCTTTTTAGCCCCTCTTGATCCTACAGGCTTCACTTATTTTAAAAGCCAATAATTCTACTATTGATATTTATCAAGTCCTTATTCTGATAGGGAGGAAATTTTCAAAATAAATTATTTTAAACTTGATTCCTATCATAAAAAAATTTTTTATCTTGATTCTTGTATTATGGCTTAATCTGTGCTAGCATTTTTTATGTGTGGTTGAAAGTAGCAACCATACTGCTGCTTTTTACGATTTTTTTACTTTGGCGATTTTTCTGTATCTATCTAAAAAGGACTTTTGGTAATCTCTTTACCTTTGTCCACTCGACCTAAAAGGCCAGAGCTTTGCAAATAGCAATTAGTAGAAAAGCTATTGGGTGCACAGTCTTCGATTTGCGCCTCACCAATAGTTTTCTCTACTATTTAAATATGCCGTTTTTTATAAATAGCCCCTCCATTTCCTCTTCATCGCCCCACTACCCCTTCCTATTGAAACTCTCTTAATCCCTTGATTTTGACTTTTGGTGAAAATACTTACAAAAATGCTTAAGGCCCATAAGAGATATCGCCTTTTTTAGGTACTTAAAAATTTTTCTCTAGGTCTATGGAAAGGGCAAAATTTAGCGCCTCTTGTCCGGAGGTCAATTTAGATCATAGGGCTCTATTTTTAAGCTCTGGCTTTAGGCTCTGGCTTTAAGCTCGGGCTTTAGGCTCTGACTTTAAGCTCTGACTTTAAGTCCTAGTTTTAAGCTCGGGCTTTAGGCTCTGACTTTAGGCCTTAGTTTTAGATAAACGTAACTTTTTAGCTAGGTAAAGTACGCCCTTACTTAGAAACATAAGCTTTTAAAAACTTAGCCTGAAACTTGGGGGCGCATAACTCCAGCAACAGGTGCCTAAAAATAAGGCAAGTAGCATTACAAGGAAAGCAAAATGATAGTAGAAAAACTGGCTTTAGGGCGCATAAAGCTAGGAATTACAGCCGCGACCCAAGAAGAGGCCTTAAAAACAGTGGGGCAGATGCTCATAGACTCCGGTCTTTGCAAAGAGAGCTATCTTGAAGCTTTGGTAAAACGCGAAAAAGAGTTCCCCACTGGTCTTGACATGGGAGGCTTTGGGGTAGCCATACCCCACACGGATGTCACCCATGTAAATAGCTCAGGTTTGGCCATGGCAGTCCTGGATAAACCAGTTACCTTTACCCTCATGGGCATGGACGATGAGTTTGTTGAAGTCAAGCTCATCTGCGCCATGGCCATAGATAATCCCAATCAACACCTGGACATGGTGGAAGCCCTCTTGCACCTATTACGCGACAAATCTTTCCTTAATGACCTGGCAGAGGCCAGGAGCCCTGAGGACTTTTTATCCATAATACGCGCCAAGGAGAATAGCAATGCAAATTGAAAAAAAGAAGATCATTGTAGCCTGTGGTGGCGCTGTGGCAACTTCCACTGTAGCTGCCAACTCTGTGAGGGCCCTTTGCAAAGGCCAGGGACTGGATGTGGAGATAGTCCAGTGCCGTGTGAGCGAGATTGGCTCCCACATCCACGGTGCCTCGCTCATAGTAGCTACCAGCAAGGTAAGCAAAGATTACGGCGTACCCTTCATAAGTGGTATGCCCTTTATTTCCGGGGTGGGGGTCGTAGAGACCGAAAAGGCCATCTTGGACGTACTAAAGGCCTAAAGCCTCTTAAAGGATATGTGAAATGGAACACATATTAAATGCGATTCAATTCCTCGTCGATTTAGGTCCGGCTGTCATGCTGCCCATCGTAATGATGATTTTAGCCATGTGTTTTGGCGTCAAATTCGGAAGGGCCCTGCGCTCTGGCCTTATGATTGGCGTAGGATTTGTGGGCATCGGACTTGTAATAAGCTTACTTACTAACAATCTGGGACCTGCTGCCCACGGTATGTCACAAAAGTTTGGGATGAGTTTATCTGTGGTAGACATAGGCTGGCCAGGAGCTTCGCCTCTTACCTGGGCATCCAGGATAGCCGTCTTTGCCATACCAGTTGCCATCTTGGTAAACCTTTTGATGCTCTTTACCAAAACCACCAGGGTGGTAAACGTAGATATCTGGAATATCTGGCATTTCGCCTTCACAGGTGCCTTAGTTAACCTGGCAACAGGTAGCTTTGCTTGGGCCGTTGTGGGCGTCATCATCCACTCTGCTTTGGCCTACAAGTTCGGTGACTGGTTCGCGCCGGTGTTAAAAGAATACTACGAGCTGGACGGCATAACAGTTCCCCACGGAACTTCAGCCTACATGGGGCCTGTGGCGGTTCCCATAGATTGGGCCTTGGACAAGATCCCTGGGGTAAGAAAGATAAACTTCAATGCCACCATCATTGAGGAAAAATTTGGCCCTTTGGGCGAACCCATGGTCATAGGTACAGTTTTAGGCTGCCTCATAGGGGCTCTTGCCGGCTATGACACCAAAGGGGTACTCACTTTAGGTGTCCAAATGGCGGCAGTCATGGTCCTTATGCCCAAGGTGGTCAAATGCATCATGGAAGGCCTCATTCCCATCTCTGAGGCTGCTAAACGTTCTTTACAGAAGAGATTTTCCGGAGGAAATTTCTACATAGGGCTCGACCCTGCCATTTTACTGGGTGACTCCCAGGTTATCTCCGCGTCCCTTATCTTTGTTCCCTTGACTATTATCATAGCCGTCTTAATGCCAGGAAACGAGGTCCTGCCCTTTGGAGATCTTGCTACCATTGGCTTTTTCGTAGCCATGGCAGTGGGCATCCACAAGGGAAACCTCTTTAGGACCCTCATCTCAGGGACCGTCATCATGGTCATCACCATCTGGATAGCCAACCAGACCATAGCTTTAAACACCATGTTGGCCAAAAGCGTAGGATCGTCACTTATAGCTAATGATGCTACCCGCATAGCCTCTCTGGACCAGGGTGGTAGCCCCATCACCTATATCCTTACCGAGATCCTACATTCCACCAATGTGACAGGCCTTATTACCATAAGTATTATTTACGGCTTTTGCATCATCTTTACGGCCCTCATCTACCGAGCCCGCATGCGTGCGCGCCAGGCTCTGGGAGCCGCTTCTACTACAAACCCTGAATAAAGGATTTTTCTACCACAGGGCCCCTCTACAGGAACCCAAATATGCTTTCTAAAAAAGTTGTGATTACCTACCCCTCGGGACTACACGCCCGTCCACTTTCCAGATTCATGGTTTTGATCAAAAGCTTCAAAAGTCACGTGACCTTAGTCACTCCCAAGGGGGAAGTGGACTGTCGGAGCATTGTAAACCTTCTTACAGCCGCTATTAAACAGGGCACCGAGGTGGAGGTGCAAGTCTCTGGCTCAGACGAAGAAGTAGCCCTAGAGAAGATAGTTGATTTTTTGGAAAACCTAAGCGAGTAAAGCTTTAGATTAACATCTCTCTAAAGAGGCCAAATACCTTTAAAAAAGAGGGCTTTTGAAAAGTAAACACTCCCCATCCTGGGGAAAGCTTCCAAATGCCCTTTAGCCTCTGTCAATTCTCTACTTTTTTTACTGTTCTTGGACCTTTAGTTAAAGCCTTATTTATATAAGTCCCTATGCTTTTAGACCAAGCTTTATCTTAAAAGCTCCAAAGTCTTTCCTATTTATTACATAGCCCAGCATTATCCAAAAAGGGAGGGCATATGCAGAAGATTACTATGAAAAAACCGGCCTCCAAGGGCGTTGTACGAGGCGAAGTCTTCCTGTACCGCCCAAGCGTCTTACAGGCTGATAAGAGCTCAATCTCTCCAAAGGCCACGGCCCAGGAACTGGGCCGTTTTGTGGACGGTCTTGCCTCAGCTAGGAGGCGCATAGTAGAACTGGCTGAAAAATCAGAGATCTTCAGGGCCCACCTGGATATAGCAGACGATCCCTTTATCCACGAGACAGTGGCTGAAAAGATTACCAAGGAATATAAAAACGCTGAATTGGCCCTAGAGGAAACGGCCAACCAAATATGCCTGGCCCTTTCGGAAGTGGACGACGAGTATCTTCGGGAACGTGCCGCAGACATCAAAGATGTCTGCACAAGGATCATGCGCAGGCTAAAGGGGGTAAGCTTTGAGGGCCTAAACTCTATTGACAAGCCCGTAATACTTGTGGCAAGTAACCTCACCCCCTCGGACGCAGCCAGCTTAAATCCCAATTACGTCCTAGGCATCATAACCGCAGAGGGGGGTAACACCAGCCACGTGGCTATCTTGGCTAGGAGCATGGAGATACCTGCCATAGTGGGGATGACCGGCATTACCGATATAGTTGCCTCCGGCAGAGACCTTATCTTAGATGCTGTGGAAGGGGTAGTCATCTTGGACCCGGACGCAGCCACTATTGATGTCTATGAGAAAAAAGCCAAGGACTTTCAGGAGAGGAAGCTTGCCTTAAAGGCCATAAGTAAGCTTAAAGCGGAGACCACAGACGGGCATAAGGTGAGCCTATGCGCCAATGTGGGTAATCTGCAGGATATCCAAAGCGCCCTTCCCCACGGGATAGACGGGGTGGGCCTCTTGCGCAGCGAATTTCTCTACATGGAAAGCCAAGGCTTTCCCTCTGAAGCAGACCAGTTTTTAGCTTATAAGACCGCTGCGCAAAAAAACAAAGGGGAGACAATAATCCGCACCCTGGACATAGGAGGGGATAAATCCCTCCCCTATTACCAGTTTGAGCCTGAAGAAAATCCCTTTTTGGGCTGGCGGGCTATACGCATGTGCCTGGAGATGGTGGATGTCTTCGGCTGCCAATTGCGGGCCATCCTAAGGGCCTCGGCCTTTGGGAAGGTGAAGATCATGTATCCCATGATGATCTCCATTGAAGAGCTGGAAGAAGCCAATGCCCTCTTAAATACGGCGAAAAAAGAATTAAAGGCCACAGGACAGGCCTTTGATGCGGATATCCAGGTGGGGATGATGATAGAGACCCCGGCGGCTTTTGTCCTGGCCAAAGATTTTGCCAAGAGGGTGGATTTCTTTTCCATAGGCACTAATGACCTTACCCAGTACCTCTTGGCAGTGGACCGAGGGAACTTTAAGGTGGCCTCTCTTTATAACTTCCTCCACCCAGCAGTTCTACGTAGCGTAAAGGCCATCATAGATGCCGGACACGAGGCCGGGATCCCTGTAGGCATGTGCGGGGAAATGGCAGGCAATGAATTGGCCGTTCCCCTCCTTTTGGGGATGGGCCTAGATGAGTTCAGCATGACCCCCAGCCAGGTGCCGGAAGTGAAATTCATCATCCGCAATTGGAGCTATCAAGAGGCAGCCGAACTTGCGGAAAAGGCAATAAATGCCTCAAGTTTAACTGAGATTATGACAATTTTAGAATCCATACCTAAAGAGAGGACAAAAGATGGCCCTTACAAGCTCGCATGAAATGCTCTACAAAGCCATGGAAAAAAAGTACGCGGTGGGAGCCTTTAATGCCGAAAATTTGGAGATGTGCCAAGCAATAGTTGCCGCCGCAGAAAAGGCCAACTCACCAGTTATGATACAGACTACCCCGGGGACCTTAAAGCATGCCGATGCCAATATCTTTCGTGCTATGGTCCAAGCCATAAGCCAGTCTGCACAAATTCCCGTAGCCCTCCACCTGGACCACGGGGTATCGCTATCTTCAGTTATGACGGCCATAAGGGCCGGCTATACCTCCATCATGATAGATGGTTCCAAGCTCCCCTTAGAGGAAAATATTTCCTTGACAGAATGGGTAGTAGCTGCCTGCAATGCCTGCAAGATACCCGTGGAAGGGGAGCTTGGCCGGGTAGGTGGAAAGGAAGACGAAACAGAAAGCAGCATAAGCGGCTATACAGACCCCAAGGAGGCTGTACGCTTTGTAGGTGAAACCGGAGTCTCTTTTCTCGCCGTGGGCGTAGGAACCGCCCACGGCGTCTACAGCGTGCCGCCTGCCTTAAATATACCGCTGATACATACCCTAAGGGAGCTCTTGCCTGTTCCCCTGGTACTCCACGGAGGCTCAGGGCTAGAAGACGATGTGGTCCGCCAGTGCATCCAAGCAGGCATAGCCAAGGTAAATTTTGCCACTGAATTGAGGAAGGCCTTCACAGACGCAGTAAGGAAAAAGCTAGTACTAGAGCCTGGCTTAATTGACCCCAAGAGCTTCTGCGCAGCCGGAAGGGAGGCCGTATATGAGCTCACTTTAAAGAAAATTGAGCTCTGCGGCTCGGCTGGTAAGGCCTAAGATAAGCTAAACTTTAGAGTATAGGCATAAACACTATTAAATAAAGCATCAAGGGAGGTTAGAAATGAAAGCCTTAGTATTGCGCGCCAAGGAAACACTTTTGTACGAGGATATCCCCACCCCCACCCCTGGCCCCTATGATGTCCTTATCAAGGTACGCTGCGCGGGGATCTGTGGTTCTGATGTCCCTAGGGTGAACCAGGGGGCCGCCCATTTCTTTCCCATAGTCTTAGGGCATGAGTTTTCCGGCATTATCGCCTCCTTTGGCTCTGAGGTGGAGGGCCTAAGGGCGGGCATGAAGGCCACTGCCGCCCCCCTTGTGCCCTGCTTTGTCTGTGAGGACTGCCAGAGGGGTAACTTTAGCCTTTGCCAACATTACTCTTTTATAGGTTCTTCCCGTTTCGGTGCCTTCGGAGACTTCGCCTTGGTTCCGGCCCGCAATATAGTGACCTTCCCGTCCAACGTGAGCTTCGAGGAAGGCGCCTTTTTTGAGCCTGCTACTGTTTCTCTGCATGGACTCTTGCACTCAGGGTTTAGGCCAGGGAGAACGGTTGCCATCTTGGGCTGCGGGACAGTGGGCCTATTTGCCCTCCAATGGGCAAGGCTCTTGGGAGCCAAAAAGATAGCTGCCTTCGATATAGAAGAAAGCCGCTTAAATCTAGCGATAAAGTTCGGAGCAGACCAGGTCTTTAACACCACAGGCCGCTTTCTAGAAGCTGCCATGCAATTTTGCCGCCTGGAGGGCTATGAAGAGATCTTCGAGACAGCTGGCCAGAACGAGACCATGGCTCTGGCCTTTGACCTTGCGGCCAACAAGGCCAATATCTGCTTTATAGGCACCTCTTCCAAGGACCTTAGCTTTGGCTGGAAGACCTTTGAAAAAATGAACCGCAAAGAATTTAGTCTTACCGGCTCTTGGATGTCCTACAGTGCTCCCTTTCCAGGAAAGGAGTGGACCATGACGGCCGAGTACTTTGGCAACGGGTCCCTTAAATTTGACCCTGAGCTCATCTATAAATCTTATCCTATGGAAAAGGGAGCCCAGGCTTTTGAGGATTTTAAAACCCCAGGCTTGGTCAAAGGAAAGATCCTTTTAGTAAATCCGGAATAGGGGCTACAATGATAACCACCATCACCTTAAACCCCTCTGTGGACAAGCTCTATTGCCTCCCAAATGCTAACTTGGGCTCTGTCATGCGCCTGGACTCTTCTGTCAGCACGGCAGGCGGTAAGGGCCTCAATGTCACAAGGGTCCTTAAAAAAATGGACTCCGAGGTCCTGGCCATAGGCATTGTGGGGGGGCTTTCTGGACAGTTTATAGAAGAGACCCTGCATCAAGAGGGTATAGTCACCGATTTTACGCATCACGGGGCCGAATCGCGTTCCTGCATAAACCTTTTGGAGACCTCTAGCCAGCGCCAGACAGAATTTTTAGAGCCTGGGGCAGAGGTTTCCCAAGATACCTTAGATGACTTTTATGAGCGCTTCACCAATGCCGTAAAGCTGAGCCGGGTGGTCTCCATGTCCGGGAGCCTGCCTAAGGGGGTGCCTTTAGACTATTATGCTTTTTTGACCAGGCGGGCCAAAAGCTTTGGAGCAAAGGTCATAGTGGACACCAGCGGCCCTGCCTTGGCCGAGGCCTTAGACAGCGCTCCAGAAATGGTAAAACCCAACCTAGCTGAGGCGAGTCAGCTCTTAAACCGCCAGATCCAGGGCTTATCAGATATAGTAAAGGCAGCTTTAGAGTTTGTAAAATGTGGCGTTGCGATAGCATCCATCTCCCTGGGAGCCAAGGGTGTGGTAGCAGCGACTAGCGACGAGATCTTTCATGTCTTTCCTCCGGAAGTGGCAGCTGTAAATACAGTGGGTTGCGGAGATAGCTTTGTGGCAGCAGTAGCTTATGGGATGGATACTTTTATGCCCTTGGAAGAAACCTTAAAGTACGCCTGCGCCATTTCCGCTGCCAGTTCCATGACCATGGAGACAGGCAATTATAGAATCCAAGATCTATCTGATATCTGGCCCCACGTAACTTTAAACAAAATAGGCAAAAAGGCACTTTTATGACTGGCAAAAGGATCTCTCTAACCAAAGCGGTAATCTTTGATTTTGATATGACCTTGGTGGACAGCAGCTATTCCATAGTAAATGCCATTAACCTTTTTGCCGAGGAAAAGGGTTTAAGGAAAATAACCCGCGAAGAACTACTAAATGTTATTGGCCTAACCTTAGAGGAAAGCTGGGTCCAGTACTGGGGACAATATGATTTCGGGTGGCCTGAACTCTACAGAGAAAAATATAAGGAAGTGGAGATAAGCGGTTTTAAGCTCTTTGAGGATACCCTTTCTACCTTAGACACCATTAGGTGCAATGGCATGAAGACCGCTGTTGTGACTAACCGCTGGATGGCCAAATTGGCAGTGGACCAATCAGGCCTGGGGTATCTGGTGGACGCCGTAGTGGGTGCAGATGAAGTCTCCAAAAAGAAGCCAGATCCCGAACCTGTACTCCATGCCCTAAGTCTCTTGGGAGTAGAGGCCCAAGAGGCCGTCTACGTAGGAGATACTGCTATTGATATCATGGCCGCAAAAGGGGCAAACGTGGACTGCATTGGGGTAGCTACTGGAGCCTTGGGGATTAAAGAACTCTTAGGCTGCGGAGCCAATTGGGCCTGCAAAGCTCTTTCCTGCGTCCTTAGCATCCTATCTTTAAAAAAGGCTACGTAAAAAGCATAGCATCTTTGCTAAAAGCTTATGAGCCTTAGTAATGGCAAATTAACTACCAGTATTTATATAATCTAAAGCTATCCTTGTGAGTAAAAAGGACCTATGCACTATTTTTTCTATATAAAAAGAGAAAAGATATTATAAAAAAATAAGCCTCAAAAATTGAAAAATGTATAACAGGGCTCTTTGGCCTGTAAAGGCTTAAAATGGCTTATTATAAAAAAATCATTATTTATTTTCGCCCTTAGGATAAAGATTTGGTAGGTTTTATCCCATTTAAATAGCTATTTTAGGGATACATTTACAATAAAAACCAGCCCTTGACCCCCCTTTTCAACCTTTCTCTATCCAAAAAGTTCTTTATTAAAGTTAAAGGTAGCTTTAGCTGCGTGGCCGAAATTTATTTTTTAGATTTTTAATTAAATTTATCTAAAATTAATATATATATAAATATTTATCAGGTAAATAATAAATTTTTTATAAATTTTTTGAATATTAGACTATACAATTGAAGACTTTTTTCTGTGCCTTGGACTTAAGCCCAAAGGCAGACTCTGAAATAATTATTGAGAGCTACGGTAAAAAGGTCTATACTCCTTGATGTGCGTTTTTCATTTCTTTGATCTGACGCATTTTTTATCTGACATATCGCCTTGTTTCATTTTTTTACCACACCTACCCCAGGCAAGTAAACCACAATCTTAATCTAAGATGCGCTCACCTTTTTTACATATCTTCTTGGTCCTCTTAATTATTGTCCTTCTGCCTTCCATAGCGTTTGCAGGAGCCAAAAAGGACCAAAAACAAGCTCAATTTACCCCACCGCCAGTCTACACCTCGTATACTCAAATCCCAGGTGTGACGCAAGAAGAAATTGACGCAATTGAAAAACTCCGGAAAACCCGCAGCGTTTTCATTTACGGAGCTGCACTTTCTACAGAAACATTCGTCGACAAAGATGGCGAGATCCAGGGCTTTACTGAGGAATTCACATCCTGGCTCTCCCAGCTATTCGGCATAAAATTCGTACCCAAAGTCTACGAGTGGGAAGACCTGATCCGCGCCCTAGGGACGCATGAAGTTGACTTCACCGGAGAGCTCACTCCCAATCCGGAAAGACTCCTTACCTACTACATGACAAGCACCATAGCCCAGCGTTCCATCCAATTTTTCCGCATAGCAGGTCAGGATTCCCTGGCCAACATAGGAAAGGAAAGGACCCTTAAATATGGTTTTTTGGAAGGGGTACTAACCATTGACAAAGTTCGCTCTTCCAGCAAACTTCCCTTTGAAGTGGTGACTGTAAAGGACTACGAAGAGGCCTACCAGCTGCTTAAAAATCGCACCATTGACGCCTTTTTTGAAGAATCTTCAGCCCAGGCCGCTTTTGACATGCTAGATGACGTAGTGTCCCAAGACTTTTTGCCCATTATCTACTCCGAGGTCTCCTTGGCTACACAAAACAAGGAGAACGAAGTGATAATTAATATTATCCAAAAAGCCTTAGACGCAAAATTTCTGTACCATCTGGTACAATTTTACAATTCCAGCGATGATGCCTACCAACGCCACAAGTTCACTTTAAAGCTCACAGATGATGAAAGGAGGTTTTTAGAGCACCGCCTGGCCACCCAAGAACCCATAGTCTTCGGAGCTGAATACGATAACTACCCAATTAGCTTCTACAATGACGAAGAAAATGAATTCCAGGGCATATCTTTGGACGTCATAGAAGAGATCTCCAAAATAACGGGGCTAAGATTTAAGCTTTACAATGACCAGCCTATGGAATGGCCGCTTTTAGTAGATGCCTTAGAGGCTGGGGAATGCTCTTTTGTTTCCGAACTCATCCCCTCAGATGAGCGAGTAGGCAGGTTTATCTGGTCAGACCCGCCCTATTCCCAAGATAAGTACGCCTTGATCTCCAAGGTGGAGACCGAAGACAAAGAGATAAACGAGATCCTATACTCCCGGGTGGGCCTGGTTGTCACAACTGCCTGGACCGAGATGTTTTACAACTGGTTTCCCAACCATCCCGATGTACTCTATTACAACTCAGCTGACGAAGCTTTTCAAGGGCTTACCAAAGGGGAAGTGGAGCTCTTAATGGGCACCAGGAACCTCAATTTGGCCATGACCAACTACCTGGAGCAGCCGGGATTTAAAGTCAATTTAATTTTTAATAGCTTTTTCGAGTCCTCCTTTGGTTTCAACAAAAACGAAACCATGATGCGCTCCATCATCAGTAAAGCCATCCCCATAGTTGACACCACTAACATCTCTGACCGCTGGCTGCAAAAGACCTTTGACTACCGCTCCACCCTGGCCCGCTCCCGAGTACCCTGGCTCTTCGGCCTCTCTATTGCCCTTGTTTTACTTTTGGTCCTGTCTTTAATCCTCATCTATAGGCACAAGAACCAGTCCCTAATCTTAGAATCCATAGTAAAAGAGCGCACGTCAGAGCTCGAGGCGCAAAAAGACAAGGCCACCTTGGCTTCCCAGGCCAAGGGAGACTTTTTGGCCCGCATGAGCCATGAAATCCGCACCCCCATGCACGCAATAATTGGCATGGCAGAGCTTTCTTTAAGGGAAAACATCCCGGATGAGGCCTCCGAGATGGTAGTTAATATCCTTAATGCCGGCAATAGCTTGCTCGCCATCATTAACGACATCTTAGATTTTTCTAAAATTGAGTCAGGCAAGATGGAGCTGGTAAATAGCCCCTATCATCTGGCCTCCCTCATAAATGACGTGGTCTCGGTTATTAGTCCCAGGGCCCGCGCAGCGGGCTTAGACTTTTTGTTGGAGCTGGAAAGCACCCTGCCGGCGGCACTCTACGGAGATGAGGTGCGGTTGCGGCAAATCATCCTAAACCTCCTTTCCAATGGCGTCAAATACACCAAATCTGGACAGGTGCACCTAAAGATCGTCTCCAAGGGTGGGAGCCGCGTAAAACGCATTAATCTTTTGGTCTCCATCCAGGATACTGGCCAGGGCATTAAAGCCGAGGATCAGGCCAAGCTTTTTGGCGACTTCCATCAAGTGGATGCGGCACAGAACCGCGGCATAGAAGGCACTGGATTGGGGCTTGCCATCTCCAGATCCCTTGCCCAGCTCATGGAAGGAGACATCTTACTGGAAAGTGAGTACGGAGTAGGAAGCACTTTTACCGCGTCTGTCTTTCAGGAGGTACATGGGGACTATCAACCCTTTGTGTCCATCAATAATCCCCTGGAAGCCCGTATCCTCGTCTTGGAGCCAGACCCCAAACGGGCTACCTCTCTCCGCTGGACCTTGGATGACATGGGACTGCCCTTTACTATGGTCTCAGATATCAAAGACCTTTCCGTCTTTCTCCTTTCTGAAAAGTTTTCCTATCTCTTTGCTCCGGAAAAGACCTATGACAAGATAATGCCCCTTTTGAGAAATAGAAAAACTACTCTTAAACCCATATTTTTCCTGGACCTGGGGCAGAGGCCTAAAAAAATACCCTCCGTCCGCTTAGTATCTAGACCAGTTTCCGCCTTGACCATAGCCAATATCTTAAACGACACACAAGACATTAAGGCAGTTAGAGAAAAAGGCGACAAGGTAGGGATCATTGCCCCGGAGGCCAAGGCGCTTGTAGTGGACGACCTACAGATTAACCTTAAAGTTGCCCAGGGACTTTTAAAGCCCTTCCAACTGCAGGTTGACGTCTGCGACTCAGGACAAGAGGCCCTGCGCCTGGTTTCAGAGAACCAATACGACATAATCTTCATGGACCACATGATGCCCGGCATGGATGGAGTGGAGACCACAGAAAAACTACGGGAAACACCTATAGGTAAATCCATACCTATCATTGCCTTGACTGCCAATGCCATGAGCGGCGTTAAAGAGATGTTCCTGTCCCATGGCATGAATGACTTCATCTCCAAACCCATTGAACCCTTGAAACTGGAAAACATGCTTGCCCAGTACCTACCCAAAAGTAAGCTAATAACAGTAACCCAAAATCCCGAGGCGCCCTATCCTTCCACTCCTATTGAGGAAGATATCTCCGGCGCCATGACCAGGGAACATGAAGAAGAAGAGCGGGCTGAAAGAAACGAGCTCTTTTTCGACCGCGACGGAGGCTTTGACCTGGCCGCCAGTTTGGAGCAGCTGGGAGGAGATAGAACGCTCCTAGATGAGGTCCTAGACCTCTATGTCCAGAGCACCCCAGCTCTGTTGGACCAACTACGCCGCCTTTCTACCAAGGGGGCTGAGGCCCTCCCTGAGTATGCCAAGGTGGCCCACAGCATCAAAGGCTCCAGCTTGAACGTAGGGGCGAGAAAGGTCGGAGAGATGGCTGCACAAATGGAAAAAGCCGCCAAAGAGGGCAAGTTCGAGACAATCCGTTCTAATAACCAGAGCTTTATCGAAACAGTAGATAACTTGCTTTCCCAGATGTCAACCCACTTAAGTTCAGATAAATCTGGGGTTAGCGCTTAGGAGCTTTTAAGTCCCTGACTTTGAGGCAGATTTTTATCCATTTTTTAGGCTTTTTAAGCCCCTTGACGCCGTTTCCACGGGCACAGCAGATATTCCAAGAGATTTGCCACCTCGAAGATAATGGCCCCTATCAGGCTCATGGCCAGGATCCCGCTCCACATCCTTCTTAAATCCATAGCTCCCCAAGCGTCCACTATCAAAAAGCCCAGACCCTTATCCGTGGCAAAGGACTCTGCTATAAATAGGACTGCCACAGCAGTTCCTGACGCCAGTCTAAAGGCAGTAATAGCTGCCGGTAAGGCCTGGGGATAGAGCACATGGCGCAAGATGGCCATAAACCAGGACAAGCCCCTTCTATTAATCTCAGCCGGCCATAAAGTGGCGAAAAAAGTATAGTAGTTGGGGTCTATGGCCCTGATGCTATCCCTTGTCACCACCAGGATGAGATAAGAGGTGGTAAGGGCTATTA
The DNA here is from genome assembly GCA_031279515.1 of Deltaproteobacteria bacterium. GTDB lineage: Bacteria > Desulfobacterota > Desulfarculia > Adiutricales > Adiutricaceae > JAITII01. Next base: position 4,898 of record JAITII010000082.1, on the reverse strand, counting down.
TGAGTAGCTTAGGGGCCTCCCCCAAGCCAAAGAGCACCAGGAGCACAGGCAAAAAGAGCACTTTAGGTATAGGATAGGTAAGAAATACAATAGGAGCTACATATTTGTCCAGGGTCTTAAAGTAGCCCAAGGCTATCCCCAGGGGAAAGGCTAAGATAAAGCCTATGGCTAGTCCTCCAACAAGCCTACCTAAAGAATAAAGAAGGTGGCTTAAAAATATGGGGTTATCCAGCTGTCTTACGAAGTAAAGAAAAACTTCCCAAGGGGTGGGAAGGATAAAGGGACCAAAATACAGGGCCAAGAGCTCCCAGACTAAGACTATGAAGGCTATGGCATAGAGATAGAGAAGTAATTTAGAGGCCTCTTTCATAGAGAGCTTCCTGAAGCTAGGCATTTCCTAGTGTCAGTTACTATCTTGAAAAATTGGTCACTGTTGCGGGCCCCTTTTAGCCTCCTATCCGGGTTAGAAAATTGTCCTAAAATGCGGGTAGGCTTGCCCCCTAAAACCAGAATGATGTCACCTAAAATGGCCGCTTCTTCCATGCTGTGGGTGGCTAAAATAAAAGTAATGCCCCTTCTATTGAAGAGAAGAGCTACGCTATCTTGCAGCTTTTCCCTGGTAATTGCATCCAGGGCGGAAAAGGGCTCATCCATCAAGATAAGCTCCCCTCCTGTTACAAGGGCCCTGGCCAAAGCTACCCTCTGCCTTTCTCCACCCGAGAGCTCGAAAGGATAGCGCTGGCTAAGTTCCCCTATCCCCAGCTCTTCTAAAAGGGGGGCTATTATTCGCTTTTCTTTGGGGACTTTTTCCAAGATGAGGGGAAGCATTAGGTTCTCTTTAACTGTCTTCCAGGGAAAGAGGCCAATATCCTGCATTACATAAGCCTTTTTGGTGCTTTTGGGGCTGATAGTGACAGTTCCCTCCACAAGGATCCCAGGAAATAGTCCATAAATGAGGTTTAAAAGTGTGGTTTTCCCACACCCAGAACTTCCCACTAGGGCAACTGAATGACCTTTAGGAAGGGTAAAGCTTATGTCCTTAAAGATGACATCAGTATTGTTGTGGGAAGCGGACAAACTTTTGACTTCTACCCCCAAAAAGCCCTTGCAAGTAAGCTCAGTCATGGTGGATATAGACAACGTCTTCATAGGCCGGGACAGGTAAGCCTTCCGGGTTAGCCTGTCCTTTTAAGACCCCTATTTTCTGCAAATAGGCGATATATTTGTCGTAAAGCTCCTTATCGGGAAGCTTCATAGGAAGATAATTGGGATCAAAGATTGGAAGGACGTAGCTCTCTTCCAAATCAGGGGGAATTAAAGCCCTCATGACCATAAGAGCCTTGCCCTCAACCGGATGGGCATTTATCCATGCTATGGAATCGGATAAGGCATCCTGAAAGGCCTTGATAGTCTCGGCGGGAAGTGAAGCGTTTAAGGCAACTGTAGCTAAAGGCATATTCAGGTTACGATCGTCTAAGAGAACGGTACCATTTGCCTTCTCTGCAACAGAGAGCATAGGCTCGGGGATGAGGGTGGCTTCAGCCTGGTCAGATAAAAGGAGCTGCATGCGTACGGGTATCTTCCGGACATCTTGCCTCTGCATGTAATCTAAGGGGAGCCCTTGTTTTTCCAAAAAGATATCCGTTAAAAAGTCAGTTATTGTTTGCTTGGCTATGAGAATCCTTTTGCCTTTGAGGTCCTCTAGAGATAAATCTTTGGCTGCCGGTGAGGTCACAAGGCCAAACATGCGTCTTTCGGGAGATGTGTAGGTCGTTGTGGCAATGACCTTAAAATTCTTGCCAGAAGCAACCTGGACGATGCTGGAAATTATCTCACAAAAATGTCCATCTATTGAGCCTGCCATGGCAGCAGAATCCTTCTCGATTGCACTTTGGAAAAATACAAGATCTACCTCCAAGCCTCTGGCCTTAAAAAAGCCCTGGCTCTCTGCTGCAATTATGAGGATAGTGTCGGCAACAGGCAAGAGTCCTATTTTCAAAGGGGCTGCAAAAAGAGGGGTGCTTAGAGAAGAGAATCCCAAAAGAGGCAAGAGAAAATAGATAAGAAATATATTAAGAAATAGTTTCATTAGACACCAGAATCTATGCTGTAAAGTCAAGCTGGAGAAAAGTGTGCCAAGTCAAAAACAAGTTACTATTAAGTCCTAGAATTTTCCTAATATAGTACATCGGAGCAATTACTTCAAGAAAGCTAGAAAGGGGCGCCTGGACAAGAAATGTCCTAACATAGCTACAATATATTGATAATTGATTAGAATAATATACAATATATAGAAAGAAGCTGCTAGCAAGCATTAAGCTCATTGGCTTATTTTAAAGCTTCTGATAAAGAAACTAGAAAAAAAGCTCTCACTTATAACTTATAAGTTGGACCCTAGAAAAGAAAAAAATAAGAGAAAAGCCAGCGCTTGGGTTTTTAGTATAATTTTAACCAACATAGATTATAGTAAATTTTTTGCAATCATTACACCTTATTATATAGCGACCATGAGGTACCCTTTTGTTAGCTGGATAACTTTTGACTTCAGAAAGGTCTATGTTAATTTTTTTTAATAATTTAATAAAAAAAGAAAAGGAGTGAGAGTGCGTATTAAAAGGCTCTAAAGAGACATTTTCTGAATCACAATAGGGGCAAGAAAACATAAAAGCTCTCCGTAAAAATACTTGCAAAAGAAACATTATATTGTAGAGTTTTAAATATATCCAAAGTTAATATTTAAAAAAGTGATTAGCCGTTAATAGTTTCGACAGTTATCAAAGATAATATGATAACTAACAAATAAGAATAAGAATAAGCTATTTAACCTCGGAAAATCGCGGGTTGTTATTAGACATCTTTTGAGGCAATCTCTGCAGGGTTTTTTGCATTAAAAGGTAACTATTCATTAATTGTTCTGCAGAAAGATAAGGGTCACTTTGAGTGTGGAGTATATATTCAAGATAAGAATCTCCCTTATATTTTAGTAAATCGACTAATATAAGAATGTTGGCTAACGGTAAATAATCTAAATAATTATTGACAATAAAAAAGAGATCGTATAAATCACGTATCGTGTTGTAATCGCTTAGAGAAGCCAATTTTTGGGTGAAAAGACTTTCTATATCAAAAACTAAAATATCGCGCTTTTTCACCATGCGGTGTATAAAATTTAAAAGAGGCCGATAAGTTGACTCTATTTTTAAGGGAGTATGTCCAGCTTCATAATTAATAAAATATAAGTCAATTGTCCCAGTACGTTTAAAAGCGCTAAATTCATAATCATGATCTTGTGAAAACTCTTTAATTATCGACTGGAGGTCAAGAGCTGGTTTATTGTTTTCAGTAAATACTGTGCTTAAATATACATTTTTGACAAATCTATCTAGGTTATAGCATAATGATAAAGCAGAGCTGCCGGTCAATATATACTCCTGTGAAGCACAATTTAAAAACGTAACAAAAGATGACATGACTTTCTTATGTTTTTGCTTATCAATTAAATTGAAATCATCAGATGGCAAGATAGTGGGTACATGACCCATCATGGCTTTAAATCGTAACCATTCCATCAAATATTCAGAGCCCATAAGTTCATCTATTTGTGTCCACCTTGGTAAATTTCTAAAAAGCCAAACCTTTTCAAAAATTAACATATTAGATGTATCATCGGCAATAAAATCCTTTTTAAAATATCTGATAAAGTTCAAATCACCACTTTCTATATAATCTAAGCAGGCTCGAATATTATTTGCAACTGCAAAAGTCTCGCTATGCTCCGGTATGGTCTGGTCAAGCTCAATTGCGAAATCTCCCAATAGGCTTTCATTACTTTCGCGCAGGGTAATATTATGCCAGTCTACAATATCAAAGACACCTACCGCATCTAGGGAGCAAGTTAAACTTAAAGCATGGAGTCCGGTGACATATAACATTAAAAAACCTCTGGAAAACACGGCACTGGAGAGATGGGTTCAAAAAAAGAGCTTTATGATAAAGGTCAAAGAAGAAAAAAAAGAGAGCAATTGGCATTATAACAGAAATTTAGATTTTTGGAAGAGAAATTGTAACCTTAAAACCTGATATTTTCCCACTATCGTCCAAAGTATTAGAAGCTTTTACCAGGCCCCCATGGGCCTTTACCGCCCTGTCTACAATGGAAAGACCAAGACCAAAGCCTCCGCTGGTAAGCTGCCTGGCCTCATCCACCCGGTAAAAAGGATCAAATATTTTATCCAATAATTCTTCGGGAACACCTGAGCCAGGATTAATTACTTCTATTATTACAAAGTTAAAATCATCATTTACATTAACAAAAATATTTGATCCAACAGGGCTATAATATAACCCATTGGCAAGCAAATTATCAAATACCCTCTTTAAAATATGGGGATTTCCGGATATTTGAGCGCAAATTACCCCTTGGAAAGAAATATCTTTGTCCAACTCTCTGGCAGTAATGATGTAGTCTTCTACGCAACTTTTTACTAAATCGGTAATATCTAAAGTTTCTCTTTCGAAAGCAAGCTGGATACTCATCTCTAGACGGGTATGCTCTAGGAGCTCCTGAAGCATAAAATCCATGCGGCTTATATCTTTTTCCAGTTGGTCAGCATATCTGTTATCAAAGCTTGATGGGGGTACTTTGCGGTTTAAAACTGCCAAGGCCAGTTTCATCCTAGCTAAATTAGACCTAAGGTCATGGGAAACGTCTCTTAAAAGTCGGCGTTGGTTATCAACAAGTCTTATAAGGTTTTCTGTCATGCTGGCTAAACTTTTGGCTAAAGTACCTATTTCATCGCCCCGTCTAAGTTCTGTTTCCTCTATACGGCAAGTGGTATCGCCAGCGGCTATTTTTTGTGCTGTCAAATTAAGTCTTGACAAAGAGACAGTAGAAGAAC
>JAITII010000043.1 GCA_031279515.1 Deltaproteobacteria bacterium | reverse complement strand
CGCAACCAATAAATTTATAAGGATCGCTTGCCTCTAATTCTTTTTTACCCTCTTCAATCTGTTTTTTTAGTTCCTCCGGTACATTAAATGACTGTTTCACGGTGAGGACCAAAACCTTGTAATCAGAAAGAAGGTTTTCTTTAACAGCCTGACTAAAACCCATGCGGTAGACTTCCGCACCATAAATATTAGGGTCATCCATGGAACAGATTACAGCGGAATACTCTTCAGCCTTTTTTTTGGCTAATTCTCCATAAATCCTGGGGGTGGCAGTCATATAGAGGCGTTTTTTATCTGGAAGAAAGCTTTGGTCTTGGACCTTAACGAAATGGCTTTCATCCTCGTTCGCTAAGGTAACGCCTGTAGTCCTGTGGGCCTCGTCACATACCATAAGGTCTATTTTGCTCTTAGTATCGGAAACTGCTTTGGCAACTATGGCTAAGGAATGATAAGTAGAAAAAATGACGCAGAGCTGGTCGGGGTGGTCTCTTTTAGCTACTTTTAGCTGATAGGCTATTACCTCAGGTGAAGTAGAGGCCGGCATGGCAAGGTTTTCCACGTCCACATAGGAGGAATCATCTTCATGACTGCGGGTAAATTTCTTGGATATCTCGGCATCGGAACAGACGCAGATGGAAAATAATGGCGCTTCAGAATCAGCGGTCCATTCCCTTAAGGTCTGCCCAACCAAGGCTATGGAAGGGGCTGCGAAGACTACCAGGCCCTTGCCGCCAGTCTCTTTTTCAGCAATCTTAAGAGCTGTATAGGTTTTACCCGTCCCACAAGGCAAAATTAGCTTTCCCCTATCTTGGCTCTTAAAGTACTCATGGAAGGCATCCACCGCTTCTTTTTGGTGCTCTCTTGGCTCTTTTTTCTCTGTTCTGGCTTTTGGCCCATAGATACCACTATCTAACTTTTTCCAGTCAACCGGTGCGCTTTCCAGGTGAGCTAGTGTAATTCTTTGGAAAGGAGGTTTCTGGCCTCTAACTATATTTTCTGCTACTGAGCTCCAATTGTTAGAGGTGGAGATGAAAAGCCTTAGCTCAAAATTTGTTTTTTGGCCATCTTGACCAGTAAATATTTTGCTGGAGGTGGAAATAAAACTATTTAAGCCATCCTTGTCAATGTAAGTATTCTCTTGGTAACACTTACACTGAACCGCCCAAAATGAACCCTCATCAGTTACGGCTACTAGGTCTATCCCCGTGTCACGAAGGCCAATGTCTGCCTTATGGGGGAAATCTTTCCATTGCCAGACATGTTTGATTTTTGTCTCATACTGAGGGTAGGTCTTTAAAAAAGCTACCATGAGCTTTTCAAAGCGGTCTCCTTGTTCCCTTGTTGAATGGGACAAAATCCTGTATTTATCTATGACTTCTTTGAAATGCATGGGGAAATCTTTTTAAGTGATGGGGTTTTGGGGAAAAGCTAGTCAATTTTATCGCGTATCTTAATTCAATAGGACTAACCTAAAATTTAAGCGTCGCACACTAATAAAATTATTCTACCACAAGTAGTATTTTTCTAGCAAATGATCTGTTCTTTTTCCCCAAAAAAATCGATAAGTAGCACATTTTTTACTATACCACAATATATGGCATAATTTTTTTAATCGCTGCCACATAAGGTATTTAAATATAATTGCTAATCTTTATTTTAGGTTGGCAAGGCGCCACAAATCGATGCTTGCAGCTAATTAAAAAGTTCTTTGCCACAAAATACTTAAAAATCCAGCCTGGGCTTAAGCTAAGGCTTACTCTAGTAATACTTTTCCAGGACCAGCTTTCCCATGTCTCTTAGCTTTTCCGTCAGCTTCTGCAAAGTTGTCCTCCGTATGCGGACGCCCAGCTGCTTGAATAACAGGCTTTCATGGGCTTCATTGATGGCCATTCCCACCTTGAGGTGGATGACATCGGCTTCGTGGAGCATCTCACAGAAACGTTTGACCACTGATTCAGGGAAAAGATCTATGGGATCGTCTAAGACGTTATATACCTGGTTCAAGGTGACAGCGCCTTCGGCCACCAGGTCCACACCGGCTATGTAGTATTCCGGGGGAAGTCCCAGGTTTCCGTCCATGTTGAGCATGGTGAGGGGCAAGTCCAGTTCCCTTGCCACAAGTTCCGCTGTGGTGGACCCTGAGACTATCCTTTTGCCAGGTGCCTCAAAGATGGACTTGGCGTAAACCTCGTCTAAATGCTTTTTAGAAGGCGGACCGGTGAGGATGGTAAGCTCATTGGCCTCACGGCATTGTAAAATAGCCAAGGTGGTGTCGTCTTCAAAGGGTCCGCCATTAAGCCTTGCACAAAAGGCAGAGATCTTGTCTGCTAAGGGTTCCATACCCAAAGAAGAGTCATAGTTACGATTGATAAAATCCGCTATCCCCTCGGAACCTATCCCAAAGCTATAGCCGTGGCCCATGCCCGACTGAGTTACTCCGTCCGAGGAGAAAAAGAGAAAGTCACCTATCTCCAGACGGCCAATGGATTCCCCCAGGACCTCGAAGTCCACGGTATAAAAGCGAGGATTTAAGACCGTAGCTGTCTCTTTGCGGACCAGGATAGGTAGGGGCGCCTCATAGGTGTAGATGATAAACTGCCCGTCTGGCCGGATTAACGCTGCTGAAAAAGCGGAAAAGGGGATGTCCTCACTCCTGGCCCTATGCATGCTTTTGGCCACAGTTTCTGAGGCAAAGCTAAGGGACAAGCCCAAACAGTACATCTCGTTTATGCGCTCAGCGCAACTTATGGCGGCAATATTGGCGTAGATCCCCGATCCTATGCCGTCGCATAGGAGAAACAGGGTGCCTGCCTGCGACCTGGAGCAAAGACAATAGTCGCCGCAAATTTGGTAGCCGGTTTTATAGTTTTGCGTTACGTGGTCGGAGATGAACTTCATTTACTGATTCTCATCTCCTTCGTAGAGATTTATGAGCTGCTTTGCCAGCTCTTCGCTCCTTGCGGTACTTTTGCCCAGGTAATGGGCCATCTCCTGAGCATAACGCACCTGGTGCTCCAAAAATTCCTTGGCCTGTGAGATGGTCTGGGCTTTTATGACGTCCAGCTGCTTGGAATCGTATTTTACCTTGGAGATATCTGAATAGATGCCCACGTACTGACCCTCGTCTTTTAGGGCGTATAAGATCTCATGATAACGGACCCCGTATTTACTTTTAATGGACTCATAGAGCTCGGTTGTCCCAGCTTGGAGCTTTTCAAAACCTTCGGCGTTCAATAGGTAAGATATACGCCTTCCTAAGATGCCGTTATTGCACATGAACATTTTCTGAAAAGCTGGGTTCATCTTTAAAAGGCAAAGGTCCTTATCTAGGATGGTTATCCCGCTGGGTGCCGTCTCTATAATCCTGTCAGTCCGCTGCTGGGCCAAGGTGCGCATGTAAGGGATGCACATTTCAGGCTCTGCCATGCCGCGGGCCACGGCCGCGGCATTGTCTACGCAGGTTCGGTAGCCGCAAGCCCCGCAGTTGAGCCTTGAGGTGGGATCTATCTTTCCGGTCATCTCTAAGATCTCGTTGATACGGCTCTCACTTATGACCTCTATCTCTGCCTCTTTACCCTGGAAGCTGGCTTTAAAGTCAACGGCCTTTTTTGTGAACTCAGCCTTGGGGGCCTTGGACAAAAAGGCGGAATACTTTACGATATTTTCCCTGCGCTCAAAATAGCTTTTCAAAGACGGAAAGGCGGGGCCTGCTACGCAGCCCCCGCTACAAAATAGGGGTTCAATAAGCTGTGAGGTTGCCAGAGCCTCAGTATTTTCAAAAAGGGAGATGACCCTTTTTGCCCCGCTCACAGTAACAAGGTTTAAATTCCCCGGATCTGCCAGCTGGTTTCCGGTTTTCAGCATCCCCCCTTCCAAAGGAAAGAGACGAGCATAGTCTACGTAGCCAACACTATCAAAGCCGCTTTCAGGAGAAGTCTCTAAGCTTACCTTCGCCTCTGCCATCCAGTCCAAAAGCTCTTTGAAGGTTAAAACCGCATCTATTGCATCGGCATTTTCCCTTCTCGCGGCCTCGTCTTTTTTAGCAGCACAAGGGCCAATGAATACCACCTTAATGTTTCCCAGGCTCTCCTTTAGCATCCTACCATGTGCCACCATGGGAGAGACTATAGTGAGAAGATCGCCCACATATTTAGGCTGGTACTTTTCTACATAGTTTACTACTACAGGACAAGAGGTAGAAATAACCTCGTGTTTTCCCTCTTCAAAGGTCCTATCCGTGATGTACTGAGCGCCTTCAGCTGTCTCTGAGACATAGTCAAAGCCCAGCTGCCTTAAGACAGAGGGGAGCCGTAAGGCCAGTTTCAAGTCAAAGAGTGCGGCAAAGGAGGGAGCCACAGAGGCTGCAGCCTTACCTGGGGTAGAAAGTAGTCTTTTCACCAGGTCAGTATCGTTTCGAATTACTTTGGAGTGCTGGGGGCATTCCCTAACGCAGGTTCCGCAACGGATACAGAGCTCATCTTCTATCTTGGCGTGCCCTTGACTCACCCTGATGGCTTTAACTGGGCACCCGCGGACGCACCTGTAACAGTCCTGGCAATTAGCCTCCAGGGTGTAGATTGTATTTTTTTCCATGATTTTTTAGCGGCCTATTACATTTTGGATCTCTTTTGTGGCCATCTCCAGGGTACAGTTTTCCAAGGTCTTGTCATTGATGGAGACTACCGGTCCCTTTTTGCATAGTTTACCACAAAAATTGGCCTTGAACTCGGTAATATCGCCCAACTCCTTGGAATGGACATAGGCCGTAAGCTTTTTGTAAAGCTCCTGGGAACCGCGTAAAAAGCAGCTAGTTCCAAAGCAAATGGATACCGTAAGCTTTACCCCATCCTGGGTACCGCTTATCACAAAGTCATCTAAGACAATGCGCTTGCGGTTTTCGTAGGAGGTGTGAAGAAGCTCGTGGGAGCTCTGGGGGGTCAGGTCCTCACTGTAGATCTTCTGGAGGTAAGGGTTTTCCGAAGAGACGTGAAATTGGAGCATGCGGTCATTGTCGTATAAGCCCTTGGACCTTTCCGCTATGGCCAGCTTATTGTCCCTGGTTATAGGTTGGCCGCCGCCATTTACGCAGCCTCCGGAACAGGCCATGACCTCCACCAGGTCGTAGTAGAGATCGCCAGCGCGAATCTTATCTATTATCTTGCGGGCATTGGCGAGTCCGCTTACTACGCAGAGGGACAAGAGCTTGTCCCCAATGGCCACCTCGGAGATCTTGACCCCCTTTTCCGTTCCCCTGAACTCTTTGAATTCCCGCATGGCCCCCTTCTGAATGGACTCTGCGGCAAAGCGCAAGACCGCCTCCGAGACCCCTCCGGAGGTTCCGAAGATGACCGCAGCACCAGTGGAAAAGCCAAAGGGCATGTCAAATGAGGAAAGATCCAGCTTATCGAAATCTATGCCGCTTTCAAAGATCATAAGGGACAGCTCCTTGGTGGTAAGGACATAGTCCACGTCGGGATTGCCGTCCACCAGAAACTGGGATCTAGCGGCCTCAAACTTTTTAGCTGTACAGGGCATGATGGATACCACCACCAGGTCCTCCCTTTTTTTACCCAGCTTAGTGGCGAGCTCCTCTTTGCACAGAGACCCGAACATCTGTTGGGGGCTGCGGCAGGTGGAAAGGTTATTTAAAAGGTCTGGGTAGTACTGCTCTGCGAACTTCACCCAAGCGGGGCAGCAGGAGGTAAAAAGGGGTAGGTCCTTGCCGGCAGAAAGCCTTGATAAAAATTCCTTGCCCTCTTCCACTACTGTAAAATCCGCCCCAAAACAGGTGTCATAGACCTGGTTGAAGCCCATGATCCTCAAGGCTCCCACAATCTTTCCTATTGTAAGGGTCCCGGGCTTTAAGCCAAAATACTCGCCTAAGGCCACGCGCACTGCCGGGGCAATCTGTACCACCACGGTCTTTGTGGGATCGTAGATGGCCTCCCAGACCTGGGCTATTTGGTACTTAGGGGTAAGGGCTCCCACGGGACAAACCTTTACGCATTGCCCGCAATTTACGCACTCTATTTCAGCCATGGGCTTATTGAAGCAGGTCACCACCTTAGCTGCTGCTCCCCTGTAGGCAAAGTCCAATGCTCCTACGGATTGCACCTCTGTGCAGGTACGCACACAGTCTCCGCAGAGGATGCATTTAGAGGGGTCCCTTAAGATAGAAACCGAAGAGTCATCTATTGGCGCCTCCCTGGGGACATTTTTGAAACGAACCTTGGTGACTCCCAATTGCTTAGAAATATCCTGGAGCCTGCACTCCCCGCTCTTGGGACAGACCGTACAGTCCTGGGCGTGGGAAGCTAGCATGAGCTCTATTATCATGCGCCTCATGTCCCTTATCTGGCGGGTATTGGTATGAACCACCATGCCGTCTTCCGGCTTTGTGGAACAGGCAGGTAAGACACCTCTCCCCTCCACTTCCACCATACACATGCGGCAGGCGCCATAGACGCTTATCTCCGAGTGATAGCAAAAGGTAGGTAGCTCAATACCACCCTTTTTAATGAGCTCTAAAAGGTTTTTTTCCCCGTCTTGGGTTACCGATATCCCATCTACGGTAACTGTGATGTTGCGCATGCTTATCTCCCCCTATACACGGCGTCGAACTTGCAAGAATCTATACAGGCGCCGCATTTAATACATTTGCTCTGGTCAATGACATAAGGGACGCCTTTGGCGCCTGTTATGGCTTCCACTGGACACTTCTTGGCGCAGGACTTACAGCTCTTGCACTTTTCCGGGTCTATCCGGTAAAAGGCCAGGGCCTCGCAGCTACCAGTGGGGCAGCGTTTATCAAAGACATGCGCGTCATATTCCTCCTTGAAGTTCTTCAAGGTGGAAAGTACAGGATTGGGAGCCGTCTTTCCCAGCCCGCAGAGAGAGCCCACCTTTACGGTATGGGCCAGTTCCTTTAAGAGAGTTATAGTCTCAGCCGTCCCTCGCCCGCCAATAATGTCATCTAAGAGGGCCAGCATCTGCTTTGTCCCTTCCCGGCAGACTATGCACTTGCCGCAGGACTCGTTTTGCGTAAACTGGATGAAAAACCTAGCGATCTGTACCATGCAGGTGTTGCGGTTCATGACCACCAGGCCCCCGGAACCCACCATGGCACCTACGGACTGAAGATTGTCGTAATCTAAAGGAAGATCTAAATGCTCTGTGGTTAGGCAGCCCCCAGAAGGTCCTCCTATCTGTACTGCCTTAAAGTCGCAGCCTTGCAGCTTTCCGTCGTCATCCACCACGCCTCCGCCAATATCACCTACTATCTCCCTTAGGGTGACCCCAAAGGGGACTTCGATTAAACCCGTATTGGCCACGTGGCCCGTTAGAGCGAAGGTCTTGGTACCCTTGGAACTCTCAGTGCCCATCTTGGCGAATTCACTTGCGCCCATCTTCATGATGAGGGGAACTGTAGCTAGGGTCTCCACATTATTAATGAGCGTAGGTGCCAAAAAGAGGCCGCTTTCCGCTGGATAGGGGGGTTTTAATCTAGGGGTGCCGCGCATCCCCTCTATGGAGGCAATTAATGCCGTCTCTTCTCCGCAGACAAAGGCCCCGGCACCCTCCATGACATTTATGTCAAAGTTTTTTTCAGACCCAAAGATCTTCTCCCCTAGGATCCCAGCTTCCCTAGCTTTGTCTATGGCAAAGCGCAGACGCTTAACAGCTAAGGGGTACTCCATACGCACATAGATGTAGCCCTTGGTGGCATTTATCCCCTGGGAGGCAATGAGCATCCCCTCCAAAACCGCATGGGGGTTTCCCTCCATGACGCAGCGGTCCATAAAGGCCCCTGGGTCTCCCTCGTCCCCGTTGCAGACCACATATTTAATGTCACTGTCGTGGATCCTCGTGAGTTCCCATTTCCTGCCCGTGGGAAAGCCGCCTCCACCTCTGCCCCGGAGTCCTGAGGCTAAGATCTCTTGGCAGATCTCCTTGTCCTCCATCATGAGCACTGCTTTTCTGGCCATCTCATAGCCCCCTGAGGCTATATAGGCGTCCAAATCCGAGGCGTCCAGGCTCCCGCAGAGCCTTAAAAGCATCCTGTGCTGCTTGGCATAGAAAGGTATGTTGTGGGTCCCTGTGAGCTTCTCCGCTGTATCCGGAGACTCATAGAGGAGCCTTTCCACAAGGCCATCGCTTAAGAGGGTCTTATCTACAATCTCCTCTACGTCGTCTTTTTTTACCTTTACGTACATGATGCCTTCGGGCTCTATGGTCACAAGTGGTCCCATCTGACAGAAGCCCTGACAGCCGGTGGCCCCCATTAAAATGTCCCCGTCTTCCTTTTGGAGTGCAATATCTGCCTTAAGACCCCTCTTTCCCACAGCACTTCTAAAGGCATCGTAGACCCCCATGGACCCATTGGCCATACACCCGGTACCGGCGCAGACTACCACCCGTTTTTTGTATCCCTTCACCTTTTCTGCGTAGCTTTGTTTTACTTCCTCCAGGTCTAAACTTAGGTTACTTGGCATTTTCCCTCTCCCTTATCTCGTCAATTAGAACCTCCATTTTTTTCCCGTCCATGGCGCCATGGACGTCCTCATTTACCACCACCACCGGTGCCAGACCGCAAGCCCCCAAACAAGCCACAGTCTCCAAAGTGAACAACATGCTGTCGTCATTGCGCTTTTTAGCGGTCAAGCCCAGCTTCTTTTCCACTGCCTTAATAATCAATGTGGACTTTTTCACGTGGCAAGCCGTCCCATCACAGACCTTAATGACAAAGCGGCCCTTGGGCTCTAAGGTAAAGTGGGCGTAAAAGGTGGCCGCCCCAAAAACTTGGCCCGGTGAGATACCCAAGGCCGTAGCCACATAGGTCATAATGTCCTCTGGAAGATAGGCGTATTCCGCTTGGATCTCCTGCAAGATGGTAATAAGCATATGGGGATCGTGGTCATATTTGTCCAAGATGTAACAGACCTGGTCAAATTTCGAGCTGAAAACTGCTGTGTTCATGATGCTAGTAACTAATCCTTTCGTAAAAGAGCAAAGGGGATTTTTTGGGAAAAAATACTTTAATAGCCCAGAAAAGTGAAAAAAAGTTCCGGCTCTTTTGCCTTTGGAGCTCTCTTTTTTTTGAGGGAAAAATTTCCTAATAGTGGCGGATTTTCTCTAAGGCCTTTTAGACTTTAGAGCTAAAAAAGCCAAAGTTATCTTGGCTTAGAGGCACTAATGGGTCCTAAATTTATCCTGCCATGAATGTACCCTTAGCTTACTTATCTATTTTAAATCCAATCTTCTCTATATCTAATCTTCTAGTAAAGAGGGTCATTACAATGGCCCCTCTCTGCCTTAACCCTGGTCCTTTTGGGCTTGTACAGCATGGCCATGTGGTGCGTGGTCACCAAATGTAATGGGTATTTTGTGTGGGCTCTAGACAAAAGGAAATAGTCTTTTATCTAGCCTCTTCTATCACGGCACAGTGAAATTTGTCAACAAAATTTTTAAGTTTACTGCTTATTAACCCTTAAGTCTTTGATAATTCTAAACTTATTGTAAGGAACATTTTAAAGGTATTTTTCTTGAATGACACAAAATGTTCAAAAAATCCAAGAGAAATTCATCAAGATGACTAGGGCAATTGTATTGGGATAAACGAGGGAAAGTATTATTTTGCCATAGTGCATTAAAATCTAGTCTTGCCAATTGGCTCTAAATGTTAATTAGATTTCTTACCATTTCCAACTGGAGCCTTTGAAGCTGCGGCTTTTAAAAAATAACTAGAATCTAGAAGTTTTTCTTGTAAATTCTTTTTTAAAAGCATTTTAAAAAGACCTAGCCGTTCAAAACTAGATGACTTATTAAATAATTTTCCTACATGTGGGGTACCACAGGAGCCTTTAAAAAAATGATAAATGGCATGGGTTTACAAGAGCACACTAGAAATATAGTGTGCAAGAGAAATGTTTTAAATACAGAAACAATGTCTAAATTTTAACTAGACTTGGCACAATTACATCTTCAATATCATTTTTTAGTGAAAATTTTAAGGACCTTTTCTTTTTTCTTTTTTGTCTTCTAATAGTTAGGGTTCCAAATTGTTTTGTACCAAACTAACTCAAATTTTTTGCGTTTTGTAGCAAATGTTTACCCAAAATTTTTACTTATCATTTCTATTACTATAAAACTATAGGAAGATAGAGCTATAGATTTATAGCGCAAAAAAGCTTCATTTATTAAAAAGGCAAAAATTTTTGCGCTTAAAAAGCCTCTTGAATAATAAATGAGCTTTTAAAATCTTCCGAAGAAAGTACCCTTTTTTGCCCCTTAGTTTAGCCTGCCTACCCATTTTTTTAAAAAAGCTTTCATTGTTCTATTTTTTGCCCTTTTGCTACCATCTACCTGCCCCTTTACCTCCCCTCTACCTCCCCCTTGCCTGCCCTTTTCCCCTTTTGGGGCTCTTTTTGTGAATTATTTCTCCCCTGCTTTTTTTGGGCACAAAAAAACCGGGGACTATTAAAAATCCCCGGCTTTTTGTATGGTCTTATCTTCTATATTGCCCCCTTTTGGGGGAGGGTTTCATTGATTGACTGCCTCTTCCGTCTCCCTTTGGGTCTTGGGGATACGCATCAAGTATTTGTGGAGGCCGGTTCCAGCAGGAATAAGCCTTCCCATGATGACATTGGCCTTCAGATCGGTTAAGGTGTCCACCTTGCCGGCCACAGAGGCCTCGGTTAAGACCTTGGTGGTCTCTTGGAAGCTGGCCGCCGAGATAAAGCTCTCGGTGGACAGGGAGGCCTTGGTGATCCCCTGGAGGACAGGGGCACCTGTGGCAGGTGTCTTGCCTTCCTTGATGGCCTCTTCGTTGATAAGGTTGAACCTCTGACGCTCCACGGATTCGCCTTCCAAAAGTCCAGTGTCCCCGGAATGTGTCACCCGCACCTTGCGGAGCATCTGACGGACTATGACCTCTATGTGCTTGTCATTGATATGCACACCCTCGCCGCGGTAGATCTTCTGGACCTCGTCCACGATGTACTTGGCTAGCTCATTTGCGCCCCTAATGGTCAGGATATCCTGGGGGTTAGCGGCTCCGTCTATGAGCTTTTCCCCTGAGTGCACGTAGTCGTTCTCCGAGACTATTACGTGCTTGCTCTTGGGGATCTCGTAGGACTTGGGCTCCCCATTGTCCGGGGTTACCACGATGCGCCTTTTGCCCTTGCTGGTAAGCGGGCTAAAGGAAACAGTGCCATCTATCTCGCTGATGATGGCCACCTCCTTGGGCTTTCTTACCTCAAAGAGCTCGGATACGCGGGGCAGGCCTCCTGTGATGTCCTTGGTCTTGGAGGTCTCATTGGTGATCTTGGCCAGGGACTGTCCAGCAAAGACCTTTACCCCATCGTCCACCAAGAGGTTGGCGTTTAAGGGCAGTGGGTAAGAGATCTCTACGTCCTTAGAGGTCTTGATGGGGGAGCCCCGAGTATCTAGGATAGCTATCCTGGGACGCACGTCCTGGGTACCCTTGTACTCTATGACCACGCGCTCGCTTTTGGAGGTCTGGTCGTCTTCCTTGGTAATGACCGTCTGGCCGTCGATTAGATCCCTGTATTTCACGACGCCGGTGAAGTCCGTCAAGATATGGCGGGCAAACTGGTCCCAGACCACGCAGACCATGCCGGCTTTCACCTTGAGGTCGTAGTCTTCTTCCAGCCTCTTTTTGTCCTCGTCGAACTGGAGGTTGTATTCATCTAAGTGGATAGCAGAGCGGTTCACGCTATCTAAGAGATCCGACCACATGGAGGCAATCTCTGAGACGTAAGGGTTATCTAAGTGCAAGGGCGAGAGCTGCCCATTGGAATCCATGGCGTCTGCAGCGCCTAGGATCTGGGCCACCTCCATAAAGAGCTGGTTTACCATCTCCTGATTCTTCTTGGCTTCCGCCCCATGGCCCTTCATTCCAGTGACTGCATGCAGGATCTTGTCCGGGTAACCAGACAAGAGCTTTAAGGCCTCGCTGCCCTCAGGGATGGTATTTCCCAAAAGTCCCCTCTTGTAGCGGAACTTAAGCCTTGCGGCATGCCCTAAGATATGGGTCTCACGGGGGATGCCATCGTCGTCTTTGACGTAGAGTTCACCCTTGCGGCTCATGACAACTAGCTCGTTGTTCACCGAACGGATTAAGCGCACATCCCTGGAAAAGTCCACCTCTCCGTGGATACCCACTGAGATGGAGGAGGTTGTCTGCTTCTGGGAAGCTGTGCCTCCTATGTGGAAGGTACGCATAGTGAGCTGGGTGCCCGGCTCACCTATGGACTGGGCGGCTATGATACCCACGGATTCACCTATCTCTATTAACTTGCCGTGGGCCAGATCCCTTCCGTAACACTTGGCGCAGATCCCCTTCTTGGACTCGCAGGTCAAGACCGAACGGATCTTAACCCTGGTGAGGCCTGACTTTTTAATGGCTAAGACCGCTTCCTCGTCTATCTCTTCTCCGGCTTTAACCAGTACCTCCTTGGTACCGGAATCCACGATATCCTCAAAGGCAACCCTTCCTAAGATCCTCTCCCCTAGGGTTTGGAGGGTCAAAGGACCATCCCTTAAGGGCTCCACTTCTATAAAGCCATTTACCGGTTTGCAGTCCGCCTCTAAGATGATGCTGTCCTGGGCCACGTCCACTAACCTTCTGGTTAAATAACCAGAGTTGGAGGTCTTAAGGGCCGTATCGATTAAGCCCTTGCGTGCCCCGTGGGTAGAGACAAAGTACTGGAGGACAGAGAGCCCTTCTCTGAAGTTGGCGGTGATGGGCTGGTCTATGATCTCACCTGTGGGCTTGGACATAAGTCCGCGCATACCGGAGAGCTGGCGCATCTGGTCGCGGTTTCCCCTGGAGCCGGAGTCGCTCATCATATAGATGGGGTTAAAGCCCTCGGCACCGGTGTCTCCACCGGGCCCCACCACCTGGGCATCCAGCTTCTTGGTGCGCATCTGCTCCATCATGGCGGAGGCCAAATTATCCTTGGCCCTTTCCCAGATGTCTATTATCTTGTTGTTGCGTTCGGAGACGGTTAAGCTCCCGCTTTTGAACTCCTGCTCCGCTTCCCTTACGCTCTTTTCCGCAGCAGCTAAGATGCTGGGCTTGGAGTCGGGGATTATCATGTTGGCTATGCAAATGGAGATCCCCGCCCTGGTGGCATACCTGTAGCCCAAATCCTTTATCTTGTCGGCTAAGAGCACAGTCTCCTTGGTGCCGCAACGCCTAAAGGCGAAAGCTACTATCTCCTTTAGGGCGCTCTTCTTCATGAGCTTATTGACCTCGGAGAACTGGATGGCCGCCGGCATGATCTCGTACAAGAGGACTCTGCCGCAGGTGGTGTCATGGAGCACACCATCTAGGCGCACCTTTATCTTGGCCTGGAGGTCTAGGGCCCCGAAGTCAAAGGCCATGCGCACCTCAGTCATACCGGAAAAGAGCCTGCCTTCCCCCTTGGCTCCGGGCTTTTCCATGGTGAGGTAATAGAGCCCCAGGACTATGTCCTGGGTGGGGACTATCACCGGTTCCCCATTGGCTGGGGATAGGATATTGTTGGTGCTCATCATGAGACAACGGGCCTCGGTCTGGCTCTCGTTGGACAGGGGCACGTGTACTGCCATCTGGTCCCCGTCGAAGTCAGCGTTAAAGGCCGTGCACACTAAGGGGTGGAGCTGGATGGCCTTGCCCTCTATTAAGACGGGCTCAAAGGCCTGGATCCCCAGCCTGTGGAGAGTAGGTGCCCTGTTTAAGAGGATGGGGTACTCGCGCACCACCTCCGAAAGGGTATCCCAGACCTCATCGGTCTCCCTTTCCACCAGCTTCTTGGAGGCCTTGAGGGTACTTGTCACCCCCTTTTCCTCCAACCTATGGTAGATAAAGGGCTTAAAAAGCTCCAGGGCCATCTTCTTGGGAAGACCGCACTGGTGGAGCCTTAAGTCCGGTCCCACCACGATGACGGAACGACCAGAGTAATCTACGCGTTTCCCCAAGAGGTTCTGGCGGAACCTTCCGCCTTTACCCTTCAGCATGTCGGAAAGGGACTTGAGCGCCCTTTTGTTGGCGCCTGTTATTGTTTTGCCCCTCCTGCCATTGTCAAAGAGGACGTCCACCGCTTCCTGGAGCATGCGCTTTTCATTTTTCACAATGATTTCCGGGGCGCCCAGCTCTATTAGTTTTTTCAGCCTATTGTTGCGGTTTATCACCCTCCGGTAGAGGTCGTTTAGATCCGATGTGGCAAACCTACCGCCCTCTAAGGGTACCAAGGGCCTTAGATCCGGGGGAAGGACGGGGATGACGTCTAGGATCATCCAGGCAGGGTCATTGCCGCTATCCCTGAAGGCCTCCACTATGCGCAGCCTTTTTACTAGCTTCTTGCGCTTGGCTTCAGAGGTGGAAGTCTCCATTTCTTTCCTCAAGGTGGCGGAGAGCTCATCTAAGTTAATCTCCTTAATGAGCTTCTGCACCGCCTCGGCGCCAATTCCCGCCTCGAACTCCCCGATGTGGGAGATGGAAAGTTCCCTATACTTTTCGTCGGTTAAAAGTTCCCCCTTTTTGATGTCTGGAGTGGAAGAGGAGATGACGATATAGCTATCAAAGTACAAGATCTTTTCCATGTCCTTCAAAGAGATATCCAAAAGATTTCCGATCTTGGAGGGGAGGCTCTTTAAAAACCAGATATGCGCCACAGGAGAGGCCAGCTCTATGTGCCCCATCCGCTCACGGCGCACCTTGGCCAAGATGACCTCCACCCCGCACTTTTCGCAAACTACGCCGCGGTGCTTCATGCGTTTGTACTTTCCGCAATTGCACTCGTAGTCTCTGGTGGGTCCGAAGATCTTAGCGCAAAATAAGCCGTCCTTTTCCGGCTTGAAGGTCCTGTAGTTGATGGTCTCTGGCTTCTTGACCTCCCCATGGCTCCAAGCCCTTATCTTCTCCGGGCTGGCCAAAGAAATCCTCACATGGTTAAAGCCAATGGGATCTTTGGGTTTCTGAAAAAAACTGCTGCCTTCTTCCATCTCTTTCTCCTTACCCCTTTAACTAAAGGGGATAACTGCCCACAAGGGCACTATATTGTGGCGCCTATTTCTAGCTAGAAAGGCCTAGCGCCTTTTTAACTGTAATCTACTTTTAAGTCTTATGAACCAGGGCCTTTGGCCCTGGTTCATAAGTTAGAAGCTTTAGTTAGATGAGATGGCCTCTTGCTGAGGCTCCTCATCTTCCATGAGGTCTACGTCTAAGCCTAGGGCCTGGAGCTCCTTTACCAGCACATTGAAGCTCTCCGGCAGGCCCGCTTCCAGGGTGTTGTCGCCCTTTACGATCTTTTCATACATGCGGGTACGGCCGGCCACGTCGTCGCTTTTCACAGTTAGAAACTCCTGGAGGGAATAAGCGGCTCCGTAGGCCTCCATGGCCCAGACCTCCATCTCGCCTAACCTTTGGCCGCCGAATTGGGCCTTTCCGCCCAAGGGCTGTTGGGTGACTAGGGAGTAAGGGCCTATGGAACGTGCGTGGATCTTGTCATCCACCAAGTGGTGGAGCTTCAACATGTACATGATCCCCACCGTCACTTCGTTTTCAAAGGGTTCACCGGTCCTGCCGTCACGCAAGATGGTCTGGCCGGTGATGGGAAGCCCCGCTTCAGCCAGGTACTTTCTTATCTCCTTTTCATCTGCCCCGTCAAAGACCGGGGTGGCAACGTGGAGGCCGTCACGGCTGTGGCTGGCCATCTCCACAAGCTCATCGTCTAAAAGGCCCTCGCAATATTGGGTGTAATCGCGGTCCCCTAAGATATTTTTTAGCTTATGGCGCAGTTGCACGTAGTCCAGGCTATCCACCAGCTCGCCTATCTGCCTTCCCAACTCTTTGGAGGCCCAGCCCAGGTGGGTCTCTAGGATCTGGCCCACGTTCATACGGCTGGGGACGCCCAAGGGGTTTACCACCAGGTCCACAGGCGTGCCGTCGGCAAAGAAGGGCATGTCTTCTTCAGGAAGGACCCTGGAGACCACACCTTTGTTGCCGTGCCTTCCGCACATCTTGTCGCCCACGGAGAGCTTCCTCTTTGTGGCCACATAGACCTTTACGGTCTTAATTACTCCCGGGGGAAGCTCGTCTCCGGCTTGGAGCTTCTTTTTCTTGCGCTCTATGATGGCTGTCAGGGTATCCAACTGGGCGCTGTATTCACCTAAGAGCTTATTTATTTGCGCCTTGATGGCCCCGGCCTTGTCTTCCAAAATGCTGGCCTCTGCCCAGAGCTTGGGATTGACCTTGCGCACCATATCCCCGGTTATCTCGTCTAATTTTTTAAAGCTTATCTTTTCTGTCGTCAAGGGATTGGCTAAGGTCTTTCCCACTATGAGCTCGGACATGCGGGCCTGGATATTTTTAGTGATGATATGGAATTCATCCTCCTTGTCCTTGTCCAAACGGGCGAGCTCTTCGTTTTCAATCTCTATGGAGCGGGAGCATTTATCAGAGCCCTTGCGGTAAAAAACCCTGGCGTCTATGACAATGCCTTCAGCCCCAGGTGGGAGCCTGTAGGAAGTGTCTTTTACGTCATTGGCCTTGTCCCCAAAGATAGCCCGTAGGAGCTTTTCTTCAGGGGAGAGCTGGGTCTCACCCTTGGGCGTGACCCTCCCTACTAGGATGTCGTCGTGCTTAACATAGGCACCTACCCTTACGATACCAGACGCGTCCAGTTGGGCCAGTGACTCATCTCCTAGGTTGGGAATATCCCTTGTTATCTCCTCAGGTCCCAACTTGGTGTCCCTGGCTATGACCTCGTGGACCTCTATGTGCACTGAGGTGAAGACATCTTCCCTGACCAGCCTTTCGGAGACCAGGATACTGTCTTCAAAGTTGTAGCCGCCCCAGGTCATGAAGGCCACCATCACGTTTCTACCCAAGGCCAATTCGCCCATCTCAGTGGCAGGGCCGTCTGCTAAGACCTGGCCCTTGCGCACCACGTCTCCGGTCCTCACTATGGGCCTCTGGTTAAAGCAGGTGCTGTGGTTGGAACGCTGGTACTTATTTAGCTTATAGATCTGTACCCATTTGCCGTTCTTACCGGCCTCGGGGTCCGTGTAGCGCATTACCACCCTGGAGGCGTCGCTATCTTCCACCACCCCGTCGTAGGCTGCTATTACTGTTACCCCAGAGTCTTCCGCCACTATCTTTTCTATCCCAGTACCCACCAGAGGGGCATCGGTCCTGAGTAAGGGAACTGCCTGGCGCTGCATATTGGAGCCCATGAGGGCGCGGTTGGCGTCATCGTGCTCCAAAAAGGGTATGAGAGCCGAGGCTACGCTCACCAACTGGTTAGGTGAGACGTCCATGTAGCTCACATGTTCTTTTTCTTTAATGACATAGTTGCCGTCCTGGTGACAGCTGATGTCGGTTTCCTGGAACTCACCTCCTGGGAGCAGGGGCACGTTGGCCTGGGCCACCGCCAGTCCCGCTTCCTCCACGGCTGTTAAAAAGCTCACCTTAGTGGTGGCCTTTCCTTTTTCCACCTGGCGGTAAGGGGTCTCTATGAAACCGTGCTCATTGACCCTGGCATAGGTAGCCAAAGAGACTATAAGTCCAATGTTAGGGCCTTCCGGGGTCTCGATGGGACAAATGCGCCCGTAATGGGTGGGATGCACGTCGCGGACCTCATAGCCAGCCCTGTCTCTGGTGAGTCCCCCTGGGCCTAAGGCAGATAACCTCCTCTTATGGGTTATCTCAGATAAGGGGTTATTCTGGTCCATGAACTGGGACAATTGGCTGGTGCCAAAAAACTCCTTGACCACAGCTGCCACGGGCTTGGAGTTAATCAGATCGTGGGGGTCCAGCTCAGAGACATCGTTATTCATAGTCATGCGCTCGCGGATGGACTTGTCCATGCGCACTAACCCGATGCGGTACTGGTTTTCCAAGAGCTCGCCCACAGCCCGGACCCTACGGTTACCCAAGTGGTCTATGTCATCCACCTGGCCTTCAGAGTCTTTGATGTGCAGTAGCTCTTTGACAGCCGCCAGGATATCCTCGCGGCAGAGGATATTAGCGCCCTCCGGGGGATGGGGCCTGGGGAGCTTGGGGTGATTCTTGCCAAAGAGGCGCTCATTTAACTTAATGCGCCCCACCACAGACAGATCGTAGTGCTCAGGGTGGAAAAAAAGGTTCGTAAAATAGAGCTTTACAGACTCGGCGTTTATCGGAGAACTGGGACGGTTCTTGCGGAAGATCTCGTTTAAGGCCTCTTCCTGGGTCTCCACCGTATCCTGCTCTAAGGTATCCCTAAAAGAAGAAGAGACCCTCAACTCCTTGGGCACCTTCAAGGTGTCGATGAAAAGAAAGGGCACCTCTGTGATCCCTGCTTCCTTTATTTTATCTAGGATCTCAGCGGTAAGGGGCTCGTTCATGCCCAGGTACACCTCCCCTGTTACGGGGTCAAAGATATCTTCGGCTGCAAAGTGGCCATAGAAATCCTCGGGCCTGGCTGGCAGGGCAGTTATCCCCAGTTCCTTTAGCCTCTTCACGTGGAGGGCAGTGATGGCTGGGAAACGATCACCTTTTTTAATGATGAACTGCTCCTTGGTTAAAGGCCCCCTGGCCTTCCTCTCAAGAGGTGTCAAGTTGGGATCCAAAGGCAGGTAACGGGGATTGGGCACGTCTACCCAGATCTCAGAACCCAAAAAATGGGCCGTACTTGGGGGCTCGCGCAGGAGCCCATCTTTTGTAATCCTTAAGATTTCCCTGTCGTAGAATAAGTCCAGAAGCTCCTTGGAATTGTAGCCCAAGGCCTTCAAGAGCAGGGTCACTGGAAACTTTCTATGTCTATCTATGCGGGCTATGATAAAGTCCTTGGCATCGAACTCCAAGTCCAGCCAAGAACCCCTAGCCGGGATAATGCGTGCACTGTAGAGGATCTTTCCCGAAGAATGGCTCTTGCCCCTATCGTGGTCAAAAAAGATACCCGGGGACCTATGGAGCTGACTCACAATGACCCGCTCGGAACCATTGATAATAAAAGTCCCTTTGGAGGTCATAAGTGGGATAGTCCCGAAATAAATAGTGCTCTCTTTGGCTTCTTTGGGCTTTTGATTTGCCCTTGGATCTGCTATGCTGGTGACCTTATTGGCCCCCTCGTCCTTGAGGCTGTTCTGGTAGATCTCTAAGCCTACCTTAATCTTCAAAGGCGCCTCGTAGTTCATGCCCTTGGCTACGCACTCATCGATATCGTACTTCGCTTCCTCGAAGTTGTATTCCTTGAACACTAGGCGTACATTTCCCTGGTAGTCATCTATTGGGAAAACGCTTTTAAAGACGCCCTGCAATCCGTAATTTCCCCTTTTTTCTGGTGGGGTATCCTTTTGCAAAAAGCGGTCGTAGGAATTGCGCTGAATATCAATGAGGTTCGGCATGACCGTAACTGGCTCGGTCTTGCCGAAATTCTTGCGCATGCGGGTATAACTCCTGGGATTCGTCATTATCTATGTCCTCCCCTTGGGGTTTGAGGCACAAAAAACCTTGGGTCCCCCTAAAGCGGGGGAAATTTAGAAAAAAAATATCCCTATCCCTTACAAGAGGCTTAAAAAATATTTTTTAAGCAACTTAAAGGGGCGGGATTCTGTATTTATGAAAAACAAAGTCTTCAATGTCTGGGGCACGTGGCCTCTAATTTCTCCAATTAAGGCAACAGGGCTACTACGGGCTTAAATTATTTACTTAAGGCCGTCAAAAAAGTTGACCCTAGGAGGCTTGACGCCACCACTTGCTTAAGCTCCCGGCTCACTCTAAAATAATCTTAAATATCTAGCTATCTCCTTATCTTGAACCCAAGGGAAAGGTAGCTACCTTGGGGCTTAAAAAGATGACTATTGGCTAAAAAAAACAAGTCTTGTTACTAATACCTAAAAATCTTGTTACTAATACCTAAAAATCTTATTACTGATACCTAAAACTTAAAAAGCTAAGGGCACATTTGATTTCCGGGGCACCGGGCCTTGGCCCGGCACCCCCGGAAAAATTACTTTATCTCTGCCTTGCCGCCCAAGGCCTCTATCTGCTTTTTGAATTTTTCGGCCTCTTCTTTGCTCAAATCTTCCTTGATGGTCTGGGGGGCACCCTCTACCAGGTCCTTGGCCTCCTTTAGGCCCAGGCCCGGGACTATGGCGCGGACTTCTTTGATGATATTTATCTTCTGGGGTCCAATTTCCACAAGCACTAAAGAGAATTCAGTCTGCTCTTCCGCCGGGGCTGCTGTCTCGGCCGGACCTGCCACTGGTCCTGCGGCTGCCACTGCAATGGGTGCGGCGGCTGAGACTCCAAAGACCTCTTCCAGCTCTTTTATTAAGCCGGAGAGCTCTATTACGGAGATGTTCTTTAAATATTCAATTACTTCTTCCTTGGTCACGCTCATCTTAAATAATTCCTCTTGGGCGAATAATGCGCCTATCTTTTTGACGGGGACAAATTAAGCCCCAATAGTTAATGACTTTTAAGCCGGATTTGCCTCACTGGCTTTTTTCTCTTCCAATGCGGCCAGGGTGCGGACAAATTTCTCAGGTACCCCTGCCAATACTCGTACCAGGGATTGCGGGATGCTATTTAGAGTGCCAAGTAGGGTGGCAAGCATGATTTCCCTGGAGGGCAGAGAGGCTAAGGTCTTGACTTCCGGAGGGGAAAGTAAGTTTTCCCCCAAGATGCCACTTTTAACAGAGAATTTATCGACTTCCTTTTCAAAGTCAGAAAGGGCTTTGGCCAGGGGCACAGGGTCTTCAAATGTGTATGCCAGGCCATTATTTCCCGTCAAAAAGGACTTTAGGCCCGAACCCTTGCCGTCACCCAAGGCAATGGCTGTTAAGGTGTTTTTGCTCACCCTAAACTGTCCTTTGGCGGCCCGAACCTTCTGTCTCAGCTGATTCATGGTCGCCATGGAAAGCCCTTTGAAATCAGCCACAAAAATAGCATTGGCATCTTTAATGACTGCCTTTAGCTCCTCTATGACTGAAGATTTCTTGCTCTTGTGCATTTAGGGTTTTCCTCCTTTCAAAAGATAAGAAGGGCAAAAAGGCCCCCCTTTTTTTAAGGCGCCATGATAGCTAGTTTATGCCAGCCTCGACCGGAAGCTATTCGCTTTTATGCGGCTAAAGCCGCCTCCGGTTGTCTTGGGCCTCAATAAAAATCCTTTGCCAATAAAATAGAGCCCACCTTAGGCGAGGTAGCTCTTCAAGTCCTTTACCAAAAATGGGTCTATGCGGATGCCAGGACCCATGGTGCTGGCGATTACCAATCCCTTTAAATAGGTGCCTTTGGAGGTGGAGGGCTTGGCCTTCTGGATGGAGTCCATGAAGGCTGCAATATTTATCATAAGTTTTTCCAAGCTGAAGGATAACTTGCCCATGGGGCAATGGACTATGCCATTTTTCTCCACCCTGAATTCAATCTTACCGGCCTTTAATTCTTTAACAGCCTGGGCCACTTCAAAGGTAACGGTCCCCAGTTTGGCATTGGGCATAAGTCCCCTGGGTCCTAGGATCTTCCCTAGGCGTCCAACCTGACCCATGAGGTCAGGGGTGGCAATGGCCTTATCGAATTCCAAAAAACCGCCCTGGACCTTGGCAATAAGGTCCTCAGCTCCGGCCACATCGGCTCCGGCATCCAAGGCCTCTTTTTCTTTCTCCCCCTTGGCAAAGACCGCTACCCTTACGGTCTTCCCAGTCCCAGAAGGAAGGTTTACGGTACCGCGCACCATCTGGTCCGCATGGCGGGGGTCTACCCCCAGACGCACCGCTATCTCCAGGGTCTCATCGAACTTGGCCGAGGCAATTTCTTTGGCCAGGGTCACTGCCTCTTCAAAGGTATACTTCTTGAAGCGGTCCACTTTTTCCCTGGCAGTTTTAACCCTTTTGCCGATACTCATAGTCTCTCCTTACGGGTCTGTATAATTTAGGGCTCCCCGCTAGCGCCCATTTATAATGATATATATAGTTAAAAAAATCGGCTAAGCTTAGCTTATTTTTTACCCTTTTTTAGGCCTTTACTACCTGGAGTCCCATGCTGCGAGCAGTGCCGGCTATTATTTTCTTGGCCTCTTCCATATTATTGGCTGAGAGATCGTCGTACTTTACCTTAGCTATCTCTTCCAACTGGGCATCTGTTACCTGCCCTATGGTCTTCCTACCAGGGGTCACAGAACCCTTGGCTGCCCCAACGGCCTTTTTTAAAAGAAAGCTGGCAGGTGGGGTCTTGGTGATAAAGGTAAAAGACTTATCGGAATATATGGTTATGATAACCGGTATCACCAGGCCTTCCTGCTTCTGAGTACGGGCATTGTAGGCCTTGGTGAACTCTATGGGGTTTAGACCGTGTTGTCCCAGGGCCGGACCCACAGGTGGACCCGGGACGGCTCCGCCTGCAGGCAACTGCAACTTGACCTGGGCCACGACTTTCTTTGCCATTTACTAGCTCCTTAAACATATCTAAAGGAGAAAAATATACTATCTCCTAAATATGGTGATCTACCATTAAAACAGAAATCCAACGCTTTGTCAACAGGCAATTAGCCTATAAAAGCCTATAATTACGATATATTTTTGTAACTTTTAATATAAAACACCTTCCCTGGTTAATTTTTTTTTCTTAAAAGCTAAACTACCTTGTCTACTTGGGCAAAATCCAACTCCACAGGGGTGGGACGGCCAAAAATGCTGATTAAGACCTTCAGCTTGCCCTTGTCTTCGTTTACTTCTTCCACTAGTCCAGTAAAATTGTTGAAAGGACCATCTATAACCTTTATCTGGTCCCCTTCTTCAAAGTTGTACCTCGGTTTCATCAAGGTCTTGCCCTCATCCAACTGGGATAGGATCCTACTGGCCTCTTCATCGCTGATGGGCTCAGGCTCAGGACTGTCCTTACCGACTCCCAAGAAACCTGTGACCTTAGGGGTCTCCTTTATTACATGGAGGGTCATCTCGTTCAATTCCATCTGGACAAAGAGATAGCCAGGAAACAGCTTGCGGGTGGTCTTCTGCTTAGTACCAGCCTTGTTTATGGCCATTACATTCTCTTGGGGCAGAATCACCTGGGTTATCTGGTCCTGAAGATTGTTCCTCACGACCCTTTCCTCCAGAGACAACTTTACGCGATTCTCATATCCGGAAAAGGTGTGGACTACATACCATTTCAATGCCACGGTTACACTCCAATATCACAGGTCATAAACTTTGGGCTAGCGCCTAATAAAAACTGGAGCCGTCTAGTTAATTATGAGCCCCAGGAGTCTGGTCAGAATCCCGTCCACCAGTCCCAAGTAAATTGCCGAGATCCCCACAAGGACCAAGAGCACCCCCGTAGACTTTATGGTCTCTGAGCGGGTGGGCCAAGTGACCCATTGGAGCTCTTTTTTGGCCTCCTTGAAAAAATTAATAAGCTGCATTATCTTGTTGGGGCCCTTGGGAATGTCGGCCGCCTTAGGCTTGGGCTTGGGCTTGGGTTTAGATAGCTCTATGAGCTTGGCTGTGGCCTTGGGGTCATCTTTGGCCAACTCCAGCTTTTGTCTTAATTCTTTTTTCTCGGCTCGACTCTTCTTGTGCTTTGTCATAAAACCCCAATGTATATATATTATAGTTGGGCGAATAATTGATGATATATGGCAGGCCAGGAGGGACTCGAACCCCCAGCCCTCGGTTTTGGAGACCGATGCTCTACCAATTGAGCTACTGACCTAGAAACTTGTTTACCTTCAAGCTTTTTTACTTGGTTTCCCGGTGAACAGTATGCTTACGATCAAAAGGACAGTATTTTTTGATCTCCAGCCTTCCAGGGGTTCTCTTCTTATTTTTTGTGGTACTATAGTTCTTATTCTTGCACACTGTGCACTGAAGATGGATTATTTCGCGGGGCATAAAACCTTCCAAAATCGGCCGAAAGTACAGCCAGAAATCTTTGTTATTAGCCGTAAGGCACTTAATCCCCCTCCCTTGGGGGAGGCAGGGTCAATTTTAAACAATAACAGATTTCTAAACTCTTTTCCACATAAAAAATGGGCCCTGTTCAAAAAAATAGCTAAAAAGGGATAAAAAGCGCAGCTTTCTGGGCTTTTGGCGGCATAAACAGCTAGCCCTATTATCTGCATTTCGCCTAAAGAACAAGCGTCGCGATAAATTCCGCTTCTACCCTCTCCAATTTTATAGTATATATATTCATTTTGATAAATAAAATAAATAAATAATGAAATATTATAGCTAATAAAAATTAATATCATAAAATCTAATAAGAAATGTATTCTTTAAATGATAATAATATAATATTATAATAATAATAGAATTTTATATGATAATAATTTAGAAAATGAACATATTTTATATAAGGTAGTTAATCAGATAATTTTTTACTGTATTAACCTCACAAGAAGAGTTTCCGTTCGCGGGTCTATAGGCTAGGTGCCGTACTAGCCAGGGGGTTCATTAAGGTGGGGTCTTCGATACCATAATTTTCAACATTGAAATTTGATGAAGACGTAAAAAGTTTAAAGAATTCCAGA
>JAITII010000027.1 GCA_031279515.1 Deltaproteobacteria bacterium | reverse complement strand
TTTGTTTTGGCACTTGCTTAAGACTATATTCTCTTTTAGATTATTCTATACCCATTACCGCAGATTGATGATGATAAAAAAATTTTTACTGTATAAAATTTCTAATCATAGAAAATATCATATCAAAGCTACTGAAACCTCCCTTGCCTCAAATCAAAGCGCTAAAAGCCCCATGCCGAAATGCAAAGGCCCATTTTACTAGAATAAGCCCATTTCGAGTGAGAAAGGTAATAACTGCAAGGAGACATTCAAACGGGCTCTAAAATTCAATCTTTAGGCGACTTGCAATTAAATTAGCAAATCTCTTAAAACCCTACGGCCCGGTTGATCTAAAAGTAAAAATCCTGTAAATTTGACTAGCCAAGCACTTTCTTTCGCTAAATCAACAAAAGCTTCAGAGACAAATAGCAGTGATTTTTCATAGTATTGATGTTTTCTATATATTAATGTTTTTATTTTTCCTTATTATATAAAATTAAACTTAATTCTATGTATTTATATAAGTTATGTTTATTTGCTCAATCTGTTTTCTTTATTACGTCTTCTCCTTTTTCTTGACGCCAGCTTAATACCTTTTAGCTTGGCAAAATACAGTAAAACGAGGCTATAAAATGCGAAAACTTTTAACGCTTCTTTCCCTCTGCTTTCTTCTTGCCGCCCCGGCGGCCTTTGCCCAGGATACTCTAAAGATTGGCTTTGGAGGGGCACTTTTAGGAAACCTTGCCACTTACGGACTCTCCAATCTCTATGGGATTGAATACGCAGTCTATGATGTCAATTCCAAGGGCGGGGTCCTGGGAAGGCAGGTGGAACTAATATCAGAAGATGATTCATGCCTTCCGGACCAGGCCGCCATTGCCGCCACCAAGCTATCCTCCCAAGGAATCAAATTCGTTTTGGGGCACACCTGTTCCGGTCCTACCAACAGTGCCCTCTCCGTCTACGGGAACAATGTCATAGTCATTTCTTCCTCGGCTACTGATATTCACCTCACGGAAGACGGAAACTATCCATTTTTCTTCCGTACCACCCCAAGAGACGATGCCCAGAGCAGTATCATGGTCAAACTCATAAAAAAGAATGGCTACAAAAAAGTGGCCATCTTACATGACAAGGGCGACTATGGAAAGACCTTGGCAGAGCTTTCCGAGGCAGCCCTGAAGGCTGATACCGAAAGCGGTATTGAGGTGGTCATGGTGGAAGGCATCACTTCCGGACAGGTATCCTATGACGCCATTGTCTCCAAGGTAAAAAACAGCGGCGCCGAGGCTATAATCTGGGGCGGCTATTATAATGATGCCAGTAAGCTTGCCATAAACATGCGTGATAAATCCATGGATACGGTAATAATCGGTGCTGATGGACTCTACGATGATAGATTCCTCTCCATTGGGGGTCAGGCAGTGGAAGGCTCTTACGCCACCGGCCAGAGCGACATCAGCAGCTCCGCAGCCGCCCAGGCAGCCCTAACCTATCACAAGGCGCACCATACCGAGGAAACAGGCACCTATTTCTTCTATGCCATAGGAGCAGCCCAAGCCCTCTTCTCCGCCATTGAAAAGGCAGGTACCGCAGATGATTTGGAGCTCATCAAAAAACACTTAACCGAAGACACAGTTGACACGGCCATGGGCCCTGTCCGCTTTGATTCCAAGGGCGACATCATCGGAGCCGGCTTTACCTTGTACCAAATCCAGAACGGAAAGTTCGTGGTGGTCGACCTCGAATGATTGGGTGATTTTAAAAGCCCCTTTTTTTAAGATATTACCTTCTTTTCTAACTGCTTTTGTCTAAGACTATTAATCGGCTGGGGACATACGAGCTTAATTCCCCAGCCTTTTTTTATCCGCGGCCTTTTAAAAGAAAACTAGCTTTTCTTTTCACTAGATAATTAGACCAGTAATCCCATCTAAAGATGCAATTATGTTAAATGCTTAGAAATTTACCTGTATTTTATAAGTAAATCAATTTCTCTAAAAATAAAGGAAGTTTTTTGAAGGTTTTTTAACATCATATCATCTAAGATAATGCGCGCTAGATTTTAAAATCTAAGTATGGTGTGACGCAAAAAGTCATCCCCAACCCC
Organism: Deltaproteobacteria bacterium; assembly: GCA_031279515.1. Classification (GTDB taxonomy): domain Bacteria; phylum Desulfobacterota; class Desulfarculia; order Adiutricales; family Adiutricaceae; genus JAITII01. Next base: position 611 of record JAITII010000027.1, on the reverse strand, counting down.
TGGGATTTTGGAGCTAGAAAGTGTTAAACGACCCGTCAAATTTCAAAAAACAAATTTTTCCTCTTTTCATCTAAAGGGCTTGGGTTTTTAGTCAAAACTAGATTTTTTGCCCTGGACCTTACTTTTTAGCTCTCTATAATGGCCCTTTGTATCACCTAGGGAGCATTCACGCTTCCTAGTATCCTGTTGGCAAGTGTTATAGCCAAAATAGATCTGATGTATATCCTTCAAACAAGGGACTTAATGTCACATAACCTAAGCGTTCCCCTGGGATAGTGTCAATAACAGGATAGAAAGGTCCTTGGAAAAAGATGCAACTACTATAGAATATGGGTAACTGGCAAAGACGGAAGGTACCTTTGTACCACTAGAGACTATTTGCCTATATGGCTCGTCAGCAATGAGGACTATGGGGGTTTTTAGCTTTTTATTAGCCTCTAAAAGTACGTCCCCAAGGGATTTGAGCTCCCTAGGCTGTAAAGTGGCCCCTGTGGAATTATTTGGCGTATTGATAATAAGAGCCTATTCTTGGGAGCTATGGCCCTGGCTAAATTATCCTGATCTGGAAAAAAATTTCCTAAAGTTTAAGCCACCTTAATTATGCCATTATG
>JAITII010000026.1 GCA_031279515.1 Deltaproteobacteria bacterium | reverse complement strand
TCCCCAACAAACTGTTGCCTTACTCAATACACTAGGTTAGGGATGATACAATACAAGGCAATTGTAAACAAACGGCCGCTCTTTTCCATCATTTGATCAGCGTACCATTTTAGTATATTGGATTATATTTTACGGTACTTTCATGTCAGATAACTTTTACCAACAACCAAATAATCAGTTGCCCCCACAACCCCAAGAAAGACGCAAGAAATTTAATCCATACCTCCTTGGTAGTCTACTGGGTATAGCTGCCGCAATTATATTCCTTTGTTTTTACAAATTCGTTTATCTTACTTATTTTTACCAAAATGCCTCCCAAGAGGTCAACCCACCAAGCTCTGCGAGTGAATCCCTTGCCGAACTCCAGGCAGATATCGAATTTTTTTCGGCCGCATTAGATAATGCCACTTGCGACCAAACTTCAGGAGGTGACAATGACCCACCTAATGATGAAAACCTTCCTTTAGAAGCGGAACCTCCAGTCCTTTCTGATGGGCTCCCCTTTGATGTTCCTGAATCCCTTCAGGAAGAGCTACCCGCTCACCCACCAATGGCTTCCCTGGAAGCAAATCCGCCTCCACCGCCGCAGCCACCACCACCTCCTCCTCCCAAGCCGACACCAAAGCCAGCTCCTAAGCCAGCTCCTACACCTCAAGAGAAACCAGCTCCAACCACAAAACCCAAAGATGGTCCTCCCACATCTGTGGAACAAGTGAGCGATCTTAATGGTTGTTGGTATAGTGAAACTGGAACCGCAAGTCTATTTTCTGGCGCTCTATACCATAGCTATTGCTTTGACATGTCAGGAAATGCCACAAGTCACTCAGCCAATAAGAATCTATTTGGCCAGACAACAAGTGAATGCAGAACTTCAGCCAGAGCACAAATGCAAGGTAATAATTTCACAATAACTGAGGGTAAGGCATGCCCCGGTTGGGTTTCGGGCGTTTATACTTGTCGTCTTATAGGTCCAGGTGTAGCAAGATGTACTTTAAGTTTTCCTAATCGGCCCAGTCAAAGCGTAGATTTCCGTTATCGAGGCTAACCAGATATCAAATTTGTTAATTTGAAGTCAACGATCTGTAACTCTCTTAAGCTTAGTCCAATAACTCAAAACTTTATGATGTTCTGATTTTACTCATTTTCTAACAAAGTTCAATACCCTACTTATTAGAATTACATAAAACCTAAGTAAAGCTTTTTTAACTTTAAATCATAATACTTCAAGTTATTCTTTTGTGTGTGTTCCCCATTTTACACTTACAAATTTGGTACGTTTAAGAAAATCACCTCCCCACATCAAGAATCGAGTTTTAAGCTTTAGCCGTTTGTCTTTATACAGCTTACCAAAATAGGGAAGAATAGAGACCTCACTAATAGCAGGGGACCATGATCTTAAATCTTTTGCATTATTTACCCAGAACTTCATCACTGCCTCAATGTTTCCGGTACGTTTCACCATCTTGTTAGCTATCTTCATTCCCTTGTAGGAAAAGGCATCAAAAAATACTTCTCCAAGCGGGAAGTTTTCAATCAACTTATTTATTAAGACTTTAATTTCATTTTCTTTGAAGAAATAAAATAGTCCTGCTGCTATCACAAAAACTGGGGCATTCTGTCGTTCTTCTATAAGATCTAACCAACTAAAATCAAGCATAGATTTTCCAATGTCATAAGAACGTTCAGAAGGTTCTAAAAACATCTGTCGGAACTCTATAACCTCAGGCAGATCGATGTTGTAGTTTAATATATGCCCATTATCTATCCGTGAAAATGTATCATCTAAGCCACAACCAAGGTTAATGACTCTCGTATTTGGATACAATTCTATAAAATCATTGACGCGTTTATCAACAGACATCGCACGTACAAGACATGATAAAGATGTATACTCTGAACCGTATATCGATGATATTTTAGAAAAATCATAATCAATATTTTCTATGATTCGCTCAGCTTCTACGTCTCTTAAGATATCTGGAAAACGTTTTCCTGCTATTGCTCGACCGTAGAGAGGTATTAGCAAAGTTGATTGAGTATTTTGTTTTTGAATACTAATTTTTTCTATCACGCCTGCCATTTTTTTTAACCTCTTAAAATTTTGCTAATTACTTCAATAAATAACATTTCTAAAACAGTATTCGATTATAGTTTCTCTTACTGTAAGTTTCAAAATTTTATCAAAGATTTATGCGGATTTCCTTGTTGATGTTATTTGCCTTATTAGTCTGCTGTAGCACTTAAATTCATTCAAATGAGAGGAAAGTCAATATAATTTCTATAATAACCATCTGACATTAGATAATAGTTTAACAATATGAAATAATAGCTCATCAAACTTTTCAAATGGTAGTAACGCAAAGAAGCGATTAATATCCAAATATCATTACTTTATCGGATACTATGTCTTTGGAGATAATAGATAAATTAAAATTCTCCTTAAACGGTGAGAGATGTGCCTATCAACCTGAAGGTTTCATAGGATGGTAATTTTTCTTACTTCCGGAAAATGGTGGAGAAACAGGAAGATTAAAAGGCCAGTTAGTTTTTATTTTTACTAAAAGTTGCTATCTTAATTAACTCCATCATTAGAAACCAATTGGACTTGTTGCAGCAAAATTAAAATATCATGTCTTACAGCAAGATCAAAATGTCGTGTAGCCAGAGCCACAGAGCCATGCCATACAGGGGCAGGGTCCGGCGCCGGACCCTGCCCCTGTATGGCATGGTAATTGCGTTTAATGAGTTGTTTGGGGTTTGGTATAAACATTGCCACTAATCTATAATACCATGTCTGGTAAAGGTTATCATGCTTTTTTTGTCGAATCGATCTCCTTAATCACTAAGTAGCGACCGTTAAATCTTGCCTTGATGGTGCCATCCAGCCGCTTCTCGATCAAGAGCTTGTTTCTGGGTAACCCATGCAGGTCATTTTCCCGCGCGATCTGGAACTTCCGACAGTCCAGGCTGAACGTAAAGTCGTTTGTGCATACTCGCTTGACTTGTATGCTCAGGGTGGCGTCCAGGTCCAGGCTGCCCACTGGGTGGTGCGAATCGAAGTCCGCAAGAGGCTTCACACTGAACTTCTCGTTGTGGCGCTTCAGATATACGGTCTCTAAAACGTGTTGGCGGTTTCGATGTCCTTGATTCCATCCATCGCCTGTCACAATACCTGCCTGTCCTGAAGGGTTCTGTTAAGCCGTTCCACCCGACCCTTACCCTGGGGACTGTGAGCGTGGATATGGCATATCCCGCACTCCTTCAGGGCCCTTTCTATCTGGGTCTTAGACTTGTCGTAGGGGCTGAAAACCTCCTCCCGCTTCTCGTTCTTGTTGACCTTGAAGTGGCTCGCCCTGTCGGTGTAGAGCGATATGGGGACGCCGTAACGCTCTATGTATCTCTTGAGGAGATCCATGTTGGAGCTGGCCCTGATCACTGCTGTAGAACCTCGCAAAAACCCTGGACGTAGCGTCGTCTATCATGGCTATGAGGTATGTTT
>JAITII010000117.1 GCA_031279515.1 Deltaproteobacteria bacterium | reverse complement strand
TTTTTTCTACAAGCGGATATTGGGACCGGGCTAAATTTATTTTTGCCCCAAGATGTTAGGTGATGTTATGACAATCGTTAGAACTTTTTCCGTTTTCATCCTTACCATAATCATTGCCTTAGGTTCGGCTGGGTATCTTTTTGCCGAAGTTAGCACCGTTCAAAGAGATCAATCTGTCCAAGATGTAAGGCTTTCTTCTTTATCCTCCCAAGTCTTCATGCTTGGAAGGGACTTAGAATCGCCCTTAGTACTGGCCGCTGCTGTTGAACTGACTTCCGACATTCCCACAGATCCTAACAATTGTTCTACTGACATCGGCACGGATATGATAATACCCCAAGACGGCATCCAGCCTTGCACCAGTACCAGGATGATAGAAGAACTAGCCGGTGCTGCCCGTGCTCATGAGCATGAGATCTGGTCGCAATACGCTCGTAATATGGCAAGCCAGGTCTCTAATCGTGCCTCTAGTGATGCCATTATAGAGCAAGGTGGTAGTATTCCTCCCAACTCCGACGTGGTCATCTTCCATAGCTTTGAAGGTGGTGAAGTTGCAGCCGTTTCTGCTATTTCATGGAGTAACCTTGATGTAAGCGTCGAAGTTTATGACCAGGATGACAATTTCATTGCTGAGGCTGGAGGCAATAGAAGCACAGCCTTTCTAGAGTGGATTCCTCAAGGTTCATCTGAATTTAAGATAAAAGTGATAAACGCTAACGATAGTCCAATGGATTTTACAATATCCAGTAATTAAAATTTTTTAGGTCTGTAATTTCCGTTTTAACTTCAATATTTTAGAAATGAATTAGCCTTTACAATTACCCTTTAGGCTAAATATTATACGCTCTCAATATGGGAGTAAAATAAAAAAGCGCTGCATTAAATGCCAGCGCTTTTTTATTTCTTGGCTCTAAAAAAACTTCAAGTATCTTAAATGTTTAAGGCAAGACTTCTTTAAAGTGCGTTTTCTCTGGAAGTAAACTGTCCAATAGTAACTTAGAGTTCTTCTGAAAAATATCTTTTAGTCTGCTATCTTCGAAGGCATTTTTAGCAATATATCTTAGTGTTTGAAAAAATTTTTTATTTCCAAAGCTATGGGTATCATCTTGGGCTCTTAGGTATTTATCCAGTTCTTTTTTTAGAATTTCCTCTCTTTTATCTGCCAATAAATTTTCATAATCTTTATAAATAACTGACCTTGCCCCCTCCCTAAAGCTAATCCCTAGTATATTATTGCTATTAAGCCTAGCTCTAAAAGGCCCATGGGGCACAAGTTTGAAGCCGAATGAATCTAGCTCGGCCCTGTAGCTTTCTACTACTATACCCTTATCCCCATCCAATGGGTCCAAATCCTTTTCGAAAATTTTGGGCATGCCCAAGGCCTCAAAAGCCAGAAAGGCAGCTGCAGAAGGCTGTGGTATTGCTCGGCACTGGCGCCTGTGGCAACCTAAATTTTCTGTGCAAGGTCCGCAGGGCGCTAGACCTTGTAGTACGTAGGCATTTTTATTGTAAGGTCCGGTTTCATGGGCCAGGGCAGGACCGCAAAAGATCGACAGCTGCTTTATGCCATATGAGGCAGCTAGATGCATGATCCCTGTATCTGAGGAAACTAGAAGTTTAAGGGTGGAAATTAAGCTGGCTAAGTCCTTTAAACTGGTCTTACCTACAAGGTTTATCACCTCACTACCAGGGACTAGCTCTTTGTACAGGGCCATGAATTTTCTGGCCAAAGCCTCTTCCGGGCGGGTACCTATTAGTACAGCCCTGAAGGGGTATTTGCTGTAGAGGATTTCAGCAAGCTTCACATGGTTTTCCACTGGCCAGCGCCTTAAGTGGTTTCCGGCTCCCAGGTGAAAGGCCATGGTAGGTACATTGTCATCAATTTGGATAATCTTAGCATCTATTAGGCCCTTTTGTGGATCCATGTGTGTGCCCTTGGGCGCAATAAGCCTAGGGTCACTTTTGGGATAAAAGGAACGCCAGATATCAACTAAGTTCAAGCGCCCCATCCTGCGGCCCAGGGTCATGGCGCACATGGCGAGCTTTTGTGCCACAGGCAAACTGAGTTTTCCCTTTACAAGCTGCGGGCCAATTATCTTTTGGGGCTTTAGGTCCTCTAGGAAGTTAAGGACCCGTGGGGCGAGGCTTAGATTTATCACAAGGTCTGCCCCTTTTCCTAAAAGTTTTGCCCCTCCTTGGAGATTTGCCTCCAGGGCTACAGTCTTTATTTCTGGAAAGATGAGCCCGGCCATCTCAATCACAGAGCTATCTAGAGCCGCAAGCCTTATCTCGCTATGGGGATGCGCTTTTATTATTTCATTTACTAGGGGCGATGATTGGATGAAGTCCCCTAGTTTTGCCGGCTCTAGTATTACAATGTCCATTTTTTAAACCTGACTGTTACTTTAAATGCCTCGAGTTTATTTCTTTTTTAGGCAGAAGTATTTATTTTACCCCGCCAAAGTAAGCTCCAAAAGTTTTGGTAGTCTGTGGATGTAAAGGTGCTTTTTAAGTATCGTCTCTCTAGCCTTTTCCGTAATCTTTTGGCGCAGGCTGTCGTTACTAAGATAAAAAAGAGCAAGGTCTCTGGCCTCTTCTGGATCTCTGTAGTAGGGCAACTCATCGTTTGCAAAGAGAGAAAAGGCCTGGGCCCTTTCGTCTGTCAAAAGGAAGGCCCCCGAGGCGGGGACATCGAAGACCCTTTGGTTTAAACCAGTTTTCATCTGGGCGCTGGTGATATTAATGTTTACCTTGCTGCTACGGTAAAAGGAACTGAGCTCTGTGTAGTAGTCCAGATTTCCCAGGGTCCTGGCCTCTGGCACAAGCTTCTTCCAGGCTATTTGGTCTCCGGCTATGGTTAAATATTGTGCGGGAAGGGCCTTTAAGATGGAAAGCCTCCAGGCGCGACTGGCCCTCCAGGTAATGAGGGCAGACAAATGCAATAGTTCTCTGGGGCTGGAGGGAAGCTCTATTCCAAGCTGCGCCCCCAGTCCATTTTCCCCCAGATAGAGGGGATCGGGTAAAAGCTCTTTAGTTTTTAAGAAGAGCCCGGCTAAGATGTCCAGTTTATCAAGGTTTTTCCTTAAATAGCCTGATAGGGCAAGATACTTGTCCGTGGCGGCATTCATGCTGTCGCCTACAAAGGTGATGGCGTATTTGATAGCCCCTTTAGGCTTAATGTGGAAAAAAGTTTCATCTGCTGCTAAGGGCAAAAAATAGGCCCTCTCAAAGCCCAGGTCCTTTAAGGGCGCAAGATAATCCTGATCCCAGGAGAAGGCGGAAAGTCCGTGATAGGGCCTTTGGGAGGTGTTTTTAAGGATGTACCAGGGACTGTCGACAAACCAAGAGGCGCAGGGCAGCCCTAAGCGTGAAAGAATATCTGATAAGACCCCGTCTTCATCGAAACCTAAATGGTTAACTGTTAAGATAAGATCCGGTTTAAAGTCTTTGATGGTGGATAGGAGTTCCCTGTAGCTTTTGTCCCAGTTCTTTTTGGAATCTTGCCAGTCAGCTATGTCCCAGAGGGCCAGAGGGGTTCCCAGTCTCTTTAGGGCTCCGCGGATCTCCTTATCTAAATAATAGCCGCTTTTGAAAAAAAGGACCTTTGGGAGCGCCTTTTGTTTTCTAAAAGGGCTGCTTAATCCTTTTTCTAATTTTTTCCCCTTTTCCAGGTCTTTGGGAAAAGAGCTGGGAAAATGGTGCAAATGGGCCGGCCGGCACAGTATTCTTTGCGGGGCATCCTGGGGTAGGGTGAAAATGGGGCCAAGATGGATTTTAAAAGAAGGGTAGCCTAAGAGGGCGCTTTGATCCTTAGCTGCCAAAAAGGCACCTACTAGTTCCTTATTGGCTTCAAATACCCAAAGAGGTGCGCCCTTTAGAGGCTCCAATAGACTTTCCAAGTGGTATCCCAGTCCTAAGCCTATGGCGCTTATACCATCTTTTAGGTCACTTTGGCCTTGGGCCAGAAAGTTTTTAACTAGATTTTCATCTTCCTTTTGGGGATAGATGCTGGTAAGGCGAACTGGGGTCTTTCCTTTGAGCTCCAAGACAGGGTGGGGCTTAAAGCTTAAGCTAACCAAGGGGGCTTTTGTGCCAAAAAGAAGAGACCCGTCACTATCTATGGTATAGCTATTGGCCAAATCAAGGGCTAAAAGCGGGTCCTTTTTTTCTAAAAGGGCTAGGTTTTTACACCAGAAGTCCCGGTACCTTGGAGTCATTGGAACTCTCCACCAGAAATCTACGCGTCTGGCGGGCGCGCAGTTGCAGCTCAAAAAGGCGCATCCACTCGGAGGCGATAGTGTCCCAGGAATATTGGCTGCGGATAAGTTCTCTGGCCTTTTCCGCCTTGGCTAAAGTCCCTAGGGGATCCGAAAGTAGCGTAAGAGCCCTTTCCACGTAGTTCTGGACATACTGGGGGCTGCCGGGTCTCCCCTGGACCAGGAAGGCCTCGGTCTTTACGGATTCTTTTAAGGCAAAGCTATTGGATGTGAGAATTGGCGTTCCTAAGGCCTGGGCCTCCAATGAGACGATACAGCTAATCTCCGGAAAGGTGCAGGGGTAAACCATGAGCATGGACTCTGCTAGGTGCTTGTAGTATTCCTTCTTTCCAAGGGATCCTAAAACTACTATGGATTTGTCGCTCTTGATTAAGAGATCGAGGTAATCATAGAGGGAGGCAAGGTTTGGGTCCATTAGGTTCGCGTCTACGTTATACCCGCATAGATAGAGCTTTAAATTGGGTCTGGCGTCTTTCAGTCTGGGCCAGATGTCTTCCAATAAAACCTTAAGCCCCCTTTCTGGACGGGAGGCGTAGATTAGTTTATCTGGATCCCGGCGGGTATTTTTAGCGCCTTTATCTAAAAGGGAGAAATTTACGCCATTGCGGGTAATTATCATGCGGTCATCCAATTGGGGGATGCGGGTTAGATAATTGTCCCTGTGGAAGATGGAAAGGACTAAAAAGAGGTCTATCTCATCTTGGATAGAACGCAGTGACCCAGGGTTTTCTAAGGTGTCGTGGTTCCAGAGGACTTTTAGCTGAGCTTTTATAGGAAGATTAAAAAATCCAAAGAACCTGGAGACCACCATGATGTCGAATTTCTTGTGGGCAAGAAAGGGTAGAGATGTCCTAAAGGGAAGAAAGTCCACGCCATGATGCCGTCCTGCCTTTTGGCAATTGTTAAAGGCAGTAACCTCATATCCCAAGCGGGCTATGGCTCGGGTTATCTCGATGAAGGCAGTTTCACTGCCCCCCAAGGGGCCTGTCTCCAAAGAGTTCCCTTCAAAGGAAGGGCCTTCAGTATAGAAGCCTAAGGTCTTCACACACTAGCTCCTATGCCATGGGTATCAGCTGAAAGTTCCCTGGCAATATGCTGGGCCTTGCGGTGGTAGGGAGCAAGCATTAGGGCTTTAGTAATATAACCTTCGGCTTCTTGGGTATTTCCAGCTACTAAGGCCAACTCTGCTAAGGCTACCCTGGGTTCGGGGTTATCGGGACAGAAGGCCAGGGCCTTTTTAAAGGCCTCTGCGGCTTTTTTCTCTTCCCCCTCTTCAGAGAGGATCTTGCCTAAAAGCTGTGCGCAGGTAAAGGACATACGCTCGTCAGGGGAGCCCCAGCCCGGGTCCCCTAGACCCAAATCCAGGGCCAAGGCTAGCTCTTTGGCAGCTCGCCTGGCCTTTCCCTGGACATAGAGGGATTTTCCCAGGTAGAACCTGCCTGGACCGTATTCCGGCCTCATGTCCACCAGGGCCTTTAAGGCCTTTTCAGAGGCCAGGGTATCTCCTAGGGCCTTGTGACAGCTGGCTAAGAGTATCACAGCGTGGCTCCAAAGAGACAGATTGCTCGTCTGACTCTGGGCCGCCCGGGTGAGGTAATTTTTGGCTTCAGCGAAACGCCTGAGGTTTAATAAGGTCCTTCCGGTCTGGTAGAGGTGGTAAAAGTCGCCCTTTAAGGTTCCCGGGGCAGTGAGAAGGAGCTTTAAGTTCCTCTCCCCCTTGCGCCTGGCCTCTTTGGGGTCGGCATAGCCCCAATGGGAAATCTCCGCATCTGTGAGGCGCACTGCCATCCACTCGGGATGCACCAGCTGCTCATGGATAACTCCAGTAAAGAGGACCCCAGAGGCCTTCGGAAAGACCCTCTTTTGCCAGAGCTTGTCCCCCTGGGGGAGGACCAGTTCCGTGGCCATTAAGATGACAGGGGGCGCCCCCCTTTCCGGGAGGGCTTCTTTTAGTTTGACAAAGTGTTCCGGAGAAATATAGTTATCTGCATCCAACCAGAGGATATAGTCGGTCCTGGCTGAGGCCAAAGCCTGGTTACGGGCAGCGGAAAAGTCGTCCCTCCAGGGCATATCGAAGACCCTGGCCCCGTAGGAACGGGCCAGGGACCTGGAGCCGTCCTTGGAACCCGTGTCCACCACTACGGCCTCATCAGCCAATGAAACCAGGGGGGCGAGGCTCTTGGGGAGATTTTCCGCCTCGTCTTTCATTATCATGTTTATTCCTAGGGTGGATTTTCTTGTCATGGTGCACCTCTTCAACTATCTTGCAATAAAGCTTGCAACTTGGGCCGTATGGCCCTTTTTCACGAAAAAGCTTACTGCAATATACCTGCCAAATTTTCAGAGGCCCACTAATCCTGGTGTTTTTCCAGGCAAGCCAGCATTTTTAGGATTATCCCGTCGGCCCACAGGAGCTTATTTAAGATCCCCTGCTGGTTGCCTCCGGCAAGGGCAGGGGCCAAGAGCTCTTTCATGAAGGCGGAAACCTTGGATATATTCATCATCTCCAATAAAGATTTATGGACATTTTTGTGCACCAGGTGCCGCACCTGGGTAAGCAAAGTGGAAAACTGCTTTAGATCCCCTCTTATTTCCTTTACCGTAGGCCTGGGAAGCTTATCCATGATCTCATGGACCTTCCAGGTGGGCTCAAAGGTGGGGATAGTCTCCATAAGAATAGATAGAGGGATCTCGTCAAAACCCTTGATGGAAGCCCCCTGAGCCGAGGCATTTATCAGCTTGGGACCCCTTTGGGACTTGATGAGGGCTGCGGCCTCCACCAGCCAGTTTATGGAAGCTAAAAGGCCGGTGTTAGTCTCCACCTGGCCGCCCCCTATGGCTGCAACTTTTAGGCTGTCTGGCCTTTCAGTTTCTATGACGCTGTCACTTGTGCCCTCGGCATGGAGCATACTTCCAAAATACGCCTGATCTTGTCCCACCAAGATGATGGGTGAAAGCCCCCAGACATAGGCCAGGGCAAAGGCTGCAGTGCCGGCATTGCCCCCTTGGGGGAGGAAATAACCCTGGCTCAAAAGCTGGGCCTCTCCTCCGGTGAGGTGGAAGAGGGATTTTTTAAAGTTGGGGACTTGAAAGTGCGAAGGATGGCTGGAAAGGGCGCAAGTTAAAACTACATCGGGGCCAAGGGTTTCCTTTTCCGCCTCAGTTAGCTCTAAAAAGCGGGAGGTGTCGGAAGATTCTATGATTATTACCACATGGGGACTTACACCCAGCTGCAAGAGGGGTTTTAGAGCTGCCCCGGCAGCTATGATGATGCCCTTGTCGCCAACTTCTTTAAGTAGGTGACCATTTTCCGACAAACTGGGTCCTGCACCCACCACAAAGGCAGGGCGGGGTGCAAATCTTCCTTTAAGGAGCATCAGGTCGGGAAGTTTAGGTGCTAAATGTACATTTTGTACAAGGTTATCCATGAAGACGCTGGTAGTAGCCTTGCGGGTCTTTATTATCACCTTGAGCCTAGTAATCTCGGATTCCACTTTACCTTGGAACCAGAGGGCCTCACGTTCAAAAGCCTTCTTGTATCCTGGAAGTACCATGACTAAGGGCAGGTCTTCTCCGTAGACCACCTCTTTAGCCAACACAGTCTCAAAGGACTTGGTATCAGTGAAGATCTCCGGGTTTTGACCCATATTTAGGACATTGTACTTTTCAAAGGTGTCTATAAAACCCTTGTCCGGCTCAAAGACCAAGACTTTGATAGGGCTATAGAGCTCCATGAGGCGCCTTACCTGCCAGCCTAGACCCAGGCCAAAGATGATTGCCACTTTGGGCTTTTCTTTAGAGTCCCTTTCCGCTACGGCTTTTCTGACCCAGTATTCTGCTTCCCTTGCCGGGTCTTTTTCGTCATGGATGGTCTGTCCCCTTAAGATGAGCCCGGGTCCCTTGTCTCCGGGTATTACCTGGGCGGTCATGTTAACCGCTTGCTTTATTAGTAATTGGGCATTCAGGGTGAAATTAGCATCTGTCATACAGTTACCTTTTGTGATTTTTACTTTTGCCCTAAATGATTTGGGGCTATAGCTGGCTGGCAAGATAAAGGTTTTTAATTCACCGTGATATACGAGTCCCTGCCAGCTTCTGTAAAGATGCTTCCCAAGACCTCGTCATCGGGATTGTGGGCCAGGGCTTTTTGGGCTATGTCCATGGCCTCGGCAGTGGCGCCGTGGGCCAGGAGGATGCCAGCTAGGTTCCTAGCGATCTCCAAATCCTCAGGTTGGGTGCTAAAGGCGCTCTGGTAGTACTCAAAGGCGGTCCAGACAGCGGGGTCGTGAGGCAGGCGGCTAAAGCCGGGGCAGATGTCTTCCCCTAGGCTCAAAAGCTTGGCAGCTATGAGCTTTACCGCTTCGAAGCTCAAGGTGTCCAGTTTGAGGGCCGGAAAGTCTTCCCTATCTGTAAAGCGTCCCAGCCACATGGAGGCCTCTTGGGGTTTTTGCATGATGAGATGCAAGATCCCCATTCCCAAGGCCCCTTTGGGTTCTCCGGCCTCATAGGCGCGGGTTAGGTAAGCTGTTGCAGATTCTTGGTTTTTTTTCAGTCTTTCAATCTGTCCCAGCATGAAAAGGCCTTCAGGGCTTATGACCCCTTCCTGCTCCGCCTTTAAAAAGAGCTTATAGGAACGTTGGATGCGCGCGCGTCCTTCCTCTTTAGGCCATCTAAGGGCAGTTAAAAAGAGCATCTTGGCTTCACTATCCCAGCTTTTAGAATCGTAATGGGCAGAGCCGGGGTTTAGCCCCTTGATGCCCTCAAATAAGCTTTCGGCACGGTTTACTATGTCGTGGTAACTGTGGACCTTGTCTAGGGCCCTTTTGGAGGCGCGTTTCCTAAGCTTATCGTCTCCTAACCATAGCTCAGCGGCCTCTAGGAGCTCCTTAGGTTCGAACCAAGCGAAATCTTCTCCGGCTTTAAAGAGTTCTCCCAAATCCCCTCCGGCCTTTTCCGTAAAGAGCACAGAGCCTGAAGCCATGGCCTCCAACATGCGCATAGTGACCCCGGGAAAGAGGTTTTCATTTAAAGCCAGCTTGGACTTTCTGTAGATCTGGCTGGATTCGTCAGGTCCTATCCAACCATCTTCCCTGGCGCCGGCTGTTTTGATGGTGTACCTCTGGGAAAGGAGATTCATTAATCTTGCCCGCTTGGGCCTTCTTTGCCCGTCTACTACGCCCACGAAGCCGAAATCATAGGGCTTTTCCTCCTGTGATTCCGCATCTGCATGGGGAAGGTAAAAATTGGAATTCACTCCCACAGGTAGCCAGCTAGAGTGGACGCCCAAATCATTTAGCTTTGAGACATAAGGCTTTTGATCCACGAAGACATAGTCAAAGAGCTTGGCAAAGTGTTTCTGCCACCAGAAATTGATAGGTGTGTCCACAGCATAGTAGACCTTGGGGATGCCGTAGATATTGCTTATCCCATCAGGCCAGAAATGGATTCCCAGGTGATCGGTATAGACTACAATGTCAGGCCTGTCCCTTAGGTTGTTGAAAAGGGTGTCCAAGGGATAACCTTCCTGGTGAGGTGGGATAACTACAGTATGCCCCAGTTGATGGAAAGCTGCGTGAAAATAGTCGCTCCCGAGGCTGAGAATTAACATATCTAATCTCCTTTTATCATCGCCCAGGGCCTAGGGCCCTTTAAATTATCAGCTAAAAGCTCCGCATAAACCCGTTATTACAAGGTTTTATAATCATTAATTACTCTTTATAAATTTTAGATATAAATTTATTGTCTTTAAAGTAAAATTGAGTAAAGTAATATGTTTTTGTATGGTTGTTTCTTTCATAGAGCGCCCTCTTTTAACAAGGCCTTGGTTTGAGGTCTTAGGGCAGATAGGCCCCGGCACAGGGCACAAGGGGACCCAGACTGCGGCTGTAGCCTTCTAGCTAGTTGCGCTAGGGGATGGGTCCAGGCCTCCTTTAAGCTCATGGAGGAGAGATTTCCAATTGGTGCCAGTCTTCCGAAATCTGAGCAGCAGGGGTAGAGCGATCCATTGGCGTAGAGGGACATCCTGGTAAAGGGATCGGGGCACAAGCCCCCAGTTGGGGTCCCCCCAGCTGAAAGCTGGGGGCCGTAGGCTTTCTTTTCCATCATGGGGATGTAGCTCTGAAAGCTTAGGCTGTCCGCTAGGGTGGAAAAAATTGCCGCAAAGGACTCCATTTGCCCCTGGTTTTTCTCAGTTACTACGAAACTTACCCTGAGAAGGGGAAGAGGGCTTTTGAGGCTTTTACGGATGCGCAGAAACTCCATAATGTTGGCTATTAAGAGCTCAAAGTCGCCCCCTGGCCTCATCTTTTTGTAGGTTTCCGCATTTGTGGCGTCCACAGAGATCATGAGGCGGGTGAGTCCCGCCTTGATGAGCTTTAAGCTCATGTCGCCTGTGAGCTTCTGACCATTGGTTATGAGGGCTATGTCTAAGACCCCGGCCTCTTTGGCCATGAGCACCCAGCTATCGGGGTGATTGGCTATTAAGGGCTCCCCAGTTATGCCTATCCTTATGGAACACAAATCGTTACGGGCCCCTTCCTGAAGGGCGCGCCTATAAAGATGGATATCAAGGTCCCTGGCCATGCCGTCAAAAGGGCTTTTAGCCGGGTTTCCAGCTGGACACATAGGGCAACGGAGGTTGCAACGAGTGGTGATGTCTACGTCCAGATGCAGGGGAAAGGGGGGTATGAGACCCTTCTCTGCCCTGTGAAAACGGGCCCTGTAGGAGTCAAAGGGGGCTCCAAAGAGCTTGGATAGCTTGCGGTTGGAGCTTTTTAGGCCCCAACTCTTGCTTCTCTTTATGGGCTTATTGGCTATGGGCATGGGCTGTCCTTGACAATCTTTAGGGCGAAAAGTTCCGCCTTCACCTGGGCTTTAAAGCAATTATTGGGCCAAAGAAACATGGGCGCTTACTTCCGGTTTAGCTTTGGGGATTTTAGAAGCTAAGCTCCTTTAAATTCCCCGGTTAGAAGCCCTAAGCCCCGATGTGGGGCTTAGGGCTTTATCACAAGTTACTTAAGTTTTACCTTGAGCTTATAGCTAATCCTAGAGGAAATCCAATTCCAATGCATAAACTGGGCCCCTTGGAAGCTAGAGCTCAAGGGAAACTAGGAAAAAATTGACAGGTTTTCCAAGAAGCTTAAAAAAATATTTAAGTTTCCTCCAATTACTCCCGATTAAATTAATGGAGCTTAGAGCTGCTAGCTAAAGTGCCCTCTAAATTATGGTTTAAAAATTGCATAGGGTTTTTCTGTGGTGACAAAGGGGCTTGGAGTCAGAAAGGCTCTAGTAAATTAAGAGCTTTATAAGTCTAAAGGACAGTTTCGATGTTAGAAAAGATAGCCTTAGATGAGATTACAAAGGAGTTTAAAGCTTGTTGGTCTTGTGCCGTAGCCTATGTCAAGAGGTTGGGAGACAAGGATCTCTCCTGGTTCAAAGCCAATTTGTATTCCCCCCTCTTTGAACACTTTTCCTTTCGGCTGGGAAACCAACTATTTTTCGTGCGCCTGGAGGACAAGGAAGGAAGGCTATTAGTTCCAGGGACCTTGGAAAGGCTTTTTACCATCTCTGAGGCCTGTCATGGACATGCCCTTATTATGCCCATGCGCAGTATTGGAGGGATCTGGCTTCCCAGCGAGCCTGGCTGGGGCCTTTTGGATGCCAGAACCTATGAGCCTGTAAATCCTAAAAATCTTGTGACTACAGAACAAATCCCCTATACCGATTGGGAACTCCATGACATGGCTGTGCACACCATAGCCTTATCTTTACCAGGCAAAAAACTCCTTAGCTTTTCTAATCACCCCTCCATCAGCCCCTCCATTTGGTACGAGGGGGATAGTGGCACAGAGTGGGTGATAGTCCGTTACGCGAAGCATCCAGAACTGGACGCCGTACCTCCAGGAAATTGGGAGGATGTCTGTGAGAGCTGCTATAAGAGAAGTATGGGCTTGGGTTTCTTTGGAGTTGTCGTTTTTGCTGAAAGAAGTTTAGCCACAGGTGTCCCTACGGCTCAAAAAGAACTCTACAGGGGAGGAAACATCATTTATCGCATAAATCCACTTCGCGTTTTCAGAAAGAAGCTACCTATAACTACTCTTTCTGCCCCCAGCAAACAAACTGACGATACCAGGCAAATTATGTGATTCAATAGCGGCTATCTTAAGCCGCTAAGCTAACTAAAAGCATCTTAGTCATCATAGGCTATCTAAATCATGGTACATAAAAAAGCGGCACTGTTGTGCCGTTTTTTTGTGCTGCAGAGCTAAGATGCAAATGCACCCACTTACCCCAAGGACAAGAAATATTTTGTATCCCATGCCTATTTCACCAAAGAGCCCCACGCCAGTTGGAATGTCTATGCTGCCATGTTCCACAATGGCATCACCTTTCCAGAATCTTTTAGCTTTGGGGTGGGCTATAAGCCAACCACAAAATTAAGTTTGGAAGTTGATACCACAGAGACCAAATGGTCTCTGTGGGTCCCTGAATATGAATTTGCCCGAACCTCTTTTCAGGTCCATAAACCCCAAAAACTGACCAGTATTTGGTCCATAGCAAAGGCGTGGAATATGCTGCCTTGGATTATCTGGACCTTGCCTCTAGGCTATAACTGGACCCAATCCCCAATGATAGAAGAGTTAGCGATTACACGGCTCACACAAGAAATAGGCACAAATACTCATTAGGTATAGGGTTAAATAGTGAAAATCTAAGCTTGTAACTTATCTCTATGTCTACTGTCTTAGAAGGAATTACTCGGACCATCCTATCCTAGCTGGAAAGTCTTGAACGTATTATCTCACTTTTGGATAAATTTAAGGACCATGAACTAGCCTTAAGCCTTAGCTACTTGTTTTAAAATTAATATAAATTTATGCGCGCCTGTGGTTTTAAGCTTGTATTTTTTTGCAAAATATGCTATCATCATTAGCAAATATTTAGATGATCTTTTTCCACCCACCCTCCAACTGATGGATTTTACCTGTCAAATAACCCACGCAATAGAGGGGATATCTTATTAGCGTTTTACACTAAAAATATAGTAAATTTTAGTTAATTAATATAGTTATGACTTATTAATGATATTATCAATAAGAAAAATTTTAATTATATATAAATATATCCTGGCTTTTTGAGTTTTGCTGTTTCAGAGACCCATTTTTAAAGAAAGGAATTTCCCAAGGGGCAGCTGGATTTAGAGATTTGTTTAAGAGAAATAAAAAGATGGAAGCACAAAAAGAACAAGGGTCCACATTTTTTAGTGCCACTGTGGTTGTGATCGTACTATCCTTGGTTTTAGCAGTAGCTTTCTATTTGCCGTCTTTCGTCATCATATTCAATTACAACTCCTTTTTGACCGTCTTGGGCATAGTGGCAGTTTTACTCTACACGAATATCAAGGTCCTTTTGCTAGCAGATGGGATAGCTGTCAAGAAACAATATTCCAGATACTACCGTTCTGGAATCATGTATGCCATCTCTACTTCCATAATTCTTGTCTATATAAATGCGCCTGCGCAGCTTATAAATTGGGACCTTATCTCATTTAGCTGTATGCTTGGCGTATGTTTTTTAAGTATTTTGGCAGTAATTTTGTTTTTGCTCTTATTAAGGGCCAAGCAATATCTATCTTTTTTGGTTTCAATTAGTATATTTGTCCTGCATACCATCGCCTTTTTTGTCTTTCAGAATCTTACCGATTATTTCTTGGTGTATCTGATAGTTATTGGCATGAGTGCTGTGTTTAATTCGTTTAAGCAGGCCTTATTGTACTTTTTTTGCTCAAATTTCATCATTTTAGCCCTTTTTCTGTCGTCATTTTTCCTTTCCGGATTTTTGCCGCCCATGGGCATGAAATATTTGCTTGGGTGGGGCCTTTCCGGCTACGTTTCCATCTTGATTCTCATGCTCTCCAAGTTTGCTGCAGAAAAAAAACACCTAGCCGATAACGCTGAAGTCACCATGAATTCGCTCATGAGCGCTACGCCCAACCTTATAGTGCTCTTGGACAATCTAAACCGTATAAGCTATATAAGTAAGCCCTTGGCGGAGTTGGTTCATATAGAAGAACACGAGCTGACCATAGGCCGCCCCATCGTGGATTTGTTTCCAGAAATGGAAATGAAACTTATGATTAGTGAAATAATCTCCAGTGACGGCTTTTTTTCAAAGACCATCGAAATGGTCCAGCAGAATAAGGTGAGGCACTTTAGGGTCTTATCCGACCGCTTTTTAGGTGAGGCTCAGGGCCGCTTCATAGACATCAGCGACGTTACCCAGATAATGGAAGCCAAACTGGAAGCCGAAAAGTCCAATGCCGCAAAAAGTATTTTCCTGGCTAAAATGTCCCATGAAATACGTACACCCATGAACGCCATAATAGGCATGACGGACATAATCTTGCGTGACGAGTTGCCACCAGGCGCCAGGGAAAACGCCATGGAGGTGAAGCAAGCAGGGAAAAGCCTGATATCAATAATAAATGATATATTGGATATTTCCAAGATTGAAAGCGGCAAAATGGATATCTGCAACGAGCCCTATGATTTTGCCTCACTCATTAAGGACACTGTGGATATAACGCGATTAAAGGCAGCCAAAAAGGGCCTTATGTATACTTTTAATGTGTCTAGCCATATGCCGGTAGACCTCATAGGAGATGAGATTCGGTTGAGGCAGATTCTCATAAATATTATAAATAATGCCATAAAGTACACCAAGGTAGGCCATATTAGTTTGGATGTGGAATATAAAATAAACGAAGATAATACCTTATGGATTTTTTTCAAAGTCACGGACACTGGTGTTGGAATAAAACAAGAGGACTTAAAACTACTTTTTAATGAATTTTCTCAGCTGGATCATTCCAAAAATTGGCGTATTGAGGGTACTGGATTGGGCCTAAGCATAGCCAAGAATCTGGCAGTCCTCATGGGCGGCGACATAAATGTCTATAGTACCTACGGTATGGGCAGCACTTTTTTCATAAAGGTAAAGCAAGAGCTGGCAAGTTTAAAGCCCCTGGCTACTGTTTTGGAACCGGGAACAATAAAAATTTTAGTGTTAGAAGCCAGACAATTTTACAGGGATTCTGTCATAAATGTCTTAAATGATCTCCGTGTCCCTTTTGTTTTTGCGTCAACCATAGAGGAGTTTGACAAACATCTCTCTTGCGACAGCTATTCTTTTGTCATGGTGGGCAATAATTTTATCCTTGAGGCGAAGAAAATTCTCCAGGAGAGAAAATCCCAGGCCATGCTTTTGGCATTAAATGAAATGGGCATTAGCTCCGACGGGGTAACATCCTTAACGCTACCTATGTTACCTTCCACCCTGGCCAATATCTTTAATAAAATAGAGGAAGTGGACGAAGACGACACCACAGGCGGGGGTAACGTAAAATTTGTGTCTCCTAGATCTGAGATATTGGTAGTAGATGACATTGCCACCAATTTGAAGGTGATAGATGGACTTCTTGAACCCTATAAGTTCCAACTGTCTTTATGCAAGAGCGGCAAGGATGCTTTGCGCTTTGCCAAAGAGCAGCATTTTGACCTTATTTTTATGGACCATATGATGCCAGATATGGACGGAATAGAGGTGACAGGCATCATGAGGAATATGAAAGATAGCTATCTTTCTACTGTCCCTATTATTGCCCTTACTGCAAACGCGATCCATGGTATGAGCGAGGTATTTCTAAAATCAGGCTTTAATGATTTTCTGGCCAAACCTATAAATTTAAAAAGACTAGATGATTTATTGGACAAATGGATTCCCCATGAAAAAAAGGAATTTGTCCCAATTTCGAAAGGTTTAAAGTGTCAAGCTAATTTTCACGGCCCTAGAAAGCACCCAATAGCTTCTGAAAATGGAAAAATCTCCAAAGCTGAAAAACAGAGTGGTTTTCGTACTTTAGCAGATATGTATTCACAGGCACGTAAGTGCTTAGAATTTTTTTATTTAGCGCCGAAGGAAGATGATCTATTAGATTTTATAAAAGCGGCCATTAAACTGCGAAATATCCTAGATTATATTGGCCAGCAAGGGGCTTCCGAGAAAGTGGACATACTGATGCAATATGCCAATAAGCATAGTTTGGAAGAGATATCCATATTACTACCCCTCATCCGCAAAGAACTTACTACAATTTTTGAAAATGTAGGTAAAACATATAAATTTGAAAATTTTAATAATCGGAACATAGATCAAGAGGTATTTTCCACAAGCGACTGGAAATCTCTTTTAATTGATGTCAGAGACCTATTGATGCAAAAAGAATTCACCAAAGCTGGGGCTAGGTTGGATGCTGTGGAAGAGGGAACAATTGATGATGATGCTACCAATCAGCTTAACAATATATTGTACCATATCAATGCATTTGAAGTGGAAAAGGCCATAGTATTAATAGATGATTTTCTTGAGGAGAAAATCAATGAACTTTTTTAACAAAAAACACGTCTTTATCATAAATCCGGTATCTTTTAAATCAAAGCATGATATGGATGCATTCATAAACGAACTTGGTGAATATTTTGGAGCAAACGATTCCAACCTCTTTGTGTATATTTCAAAATTTCCCAGAGACGCAATTAGTGCCATTAGAAATTACATGTCCAAAATAGATAACAATGAACGCGTGGCTATCTATGCCGTTGGCGGAGATGGGATTCTGTTTGATTGCTTAAATGGGGTAGTGGGCCTTTCCAACATAGAGTTGGGAGTCATTCCTTACGGAAATAGTAATGATTTTATCCGCTGTTTTGGAGATAATGCCTTGGAGCATTTCAGGGATATTCATAGCCAACTCATAGGGTCAAATGTTGTGTGTGACATAATTGATGCCGGAAACAATTATGCATTAAATACCTGTACCATAGGCCTAGAGTCTTATGCGGTCCTAAAGGCTCTGGATATGCATAAGAGTTGTAAAAGTGTTTTGGAATATATGCCAAAACCTATATCATCATTTTTTTACAACCTTATGTATTTCTTCGGCGGAGTTTTATCGCTTATAAACGATAAAGTAATAAACCAGCATTATAAGGTTACCATAGATGGTGAGGATTTTTCTGGTAATTATAGCATGATAAACATAGCCAATGGGCACAGTTATGGTGGGGATAAATACGGTGCAGTAGGAGCTATGCCTAATGACGGATTTTTAGATGTCCTACTTTTCAAGAGCACTTCAAAATTTAACCTCTTGAATAAAGGAGTAGAGTATCTTTATGGAAAATTTTATAAATATCCTGAGCTCATTTCCTATCACAGGGCTAAGCAAATTGAAGTAAGATCAAATGATCCCCTTCTTTTACAGTTGGATGGCGAAATCTTTATCGATACCAATATAACTTTTAAGATTATCCCCAATACTTTAAACATTGTAACGGTTAAAAATCATCAATTTACCAGAAACAAAAAGTATAACGAAGCTTGCGATTCTGCCATAAGGTATGGGAAAAACCCAATAAGTGACACATTTACAACTTAATCTTCACCTTCTTTCAATATCCGCACGTATTTAAGGGTCCTTCCAGGGTAAAGTTCCGGGTGGATTAAAGCCGCCATGTCAAGAGCTATCTCGTCTAAGTTCCAGGGGTCCTGCCACAAAATTGGCTCTGTTAGAGCCACTGTCCCCTTTCCGGTAAAGGGCTTAAGCTCCAGAAGGTCTTCATGCCATTTAGTCATATCTTCTTTGGCTATTGCCGCGGCTTCGGTTAAAGGGTTGGCAAAAAAGATGTCGGCGTCCCTTGAGCGGGTAATGAATTCCTCGAGGCTGAAATCCCTGTTATCGAACTCTATGTCATTGAACACATAGTCTGCTCCGGCCAAGTTCAGGATCTCTGTGAGCCAGAAGTTTTTTGAAAGGGTAAAAACTCTTTTTCCATAATATACCCCCCAGGTCAACTTGGGCTTGGGATGGTACTTTGCCTTTTCTTCTATTTCAACGAAAGTTTGGCGGATCTTGGAGAGCTTTTCGGCTACTAGGTCCCTTTTGTCAAAGAAGCTGGCGATAAAATCCATAAGCTCTAACTGGTTTTCAATGTCGCTCCTGTAGTCGCTGTAGGTGGCAACCAAAGGAAAGCCTAGGTACTCCAAATGGCTGTAAGATGTCATACTGGAGACCAGGATGAGATCTGGCTTCAAGGTCACGATGGACTCAAGGTCAATGGCATTGTAAAGCCCTATGAACTTTACCTTGCCTTCCTTAAAGAGCTCTTGCATCCCGGGCAGGTACCAGGATTCCTTTGGATCAGTAGTCCCTATGATACAATCACCCGCACCCAAGCCGAAGATGAGCCCGGGGTCATAGGTGCCTGAGGCCACTATTACCTTTTCCACCGGTGTCCTCACAATGGCAGTGGGTTTAAATTTTTCTGTAACTTCATCGGGGATGGGCTGATTCTTGGGAACCAGGGCGATCTCTCGGTCCATTAAGTCTTTGGTAAGCCAATATCCGTCCTTTTCTACAAGGGCAAGAGGACTAAGAGTAAGGCCAGGGTCCTCTTTTGTGCAGGCAGACAAGGCTAGGCACGCCAGTGACAGGAAAATGGCAGTAAGTTTTGGAGCAATCATAGGGCACCTATTTTGGGTTTATTATAGTCTTTAGCCCCCCTTGGCCGCCTTGGCGGCCAAGGAAAAGGAGCTAGAGAGCGTTTTAGTCAGGGCTGAAAGCTAGAAGACTAAAAAGACAATAAATTATACCCTATGGAGGCGCCTAATGCTCTTATTTGCGGCAAATAGTTTAGATAAAAAAAGCGACTCTTTTCTTAGAATTGTGATATAATCCTTCTATAGGTGAATCCCGTAGGAGGAAATTTATGAATAACCAGGATAAGGACCCAAAAGTCCCTGAAGACGCTAAAAGGTCGGATTTTTTCTTGGATGAGGGACT
Organism: Deltaproteobacteria bacterium; assembly: GCA_031279515.1. Classification (GTDB taxonomy): domain Bacteria; phylum Desulfobacterota; class Desulfarculia; order Adiutricales; family Adiutricaceae; genus JAITII01. The sequence continues at coordinate 2,708 of JAITII010000117.1, read as the reverse complement.
AAACGAAGAACAAACCCAGTTATTGCAATGGTTACGCAGCATGATGAGCTCCGGAGCTGATTTTTCCACTCATTTAGTTATGGATTACGTTAAGGTTCTCATAGAACATCGAAAAAACTTCAACCAGGAAACCTCAGACCCGGAAAGCCCTATAACCATGGCCAAACTCGAAAATATGGTATTAGAATCCAAAAAACAAGTTGATGACATCAATATCAAGATGTTTGTTGACGACCTGAACCGTCTTGAAAAGGAAAAGCTAATCATCTCGCAAAAAAAAAAGAATACCGCCAGATGGGAATAAGACTTAGATCCTATCAAGCATACACCACATCTGTAATGACTACTATTGGTTCTGTGAGCTACCAGAGAATGGCCCTACGCCCTTCCTTTAAGGAAGACAAAAGACTACTGTTGGAAAATGGTATAGATGGCTACATCTTCCCGCTTGATGATGTGCTTGGACTTTCCAGACTACCATATAAGTTGACCATAGAAGCCATGCTAACGGTTGCAAAAGAAGCCTCCCAGTGTGAGTCATATGAAGAAGCTGAGAGGGTTCTCAAGGATTTGACGCTCATTAGAACAAATGATGATACCATTCGAGCAGTCACAAATTGCATTGGGGGATTAGTACATGACCAAGACTTGCGACGTGCAGATAAATATTGGAATCTGTTCAATACTGCCAAGCTCGTATTCCCAGAAACGAAAAAAAATTATACTCTATATCTTCAATGTGACGGTGCAATGATTGCCACAAGGCCTGAAAAAACTAATGCTGACGAATCTGAAGAGAAGAAGAGAGTACTCTGGAAAGAAAATAAATTAGGCATGGCATTTTCGTCAGATAATATACGTTACTGGACTGATATTCATGGCAAGATAAAGCACTCCATAGATAAGAGGGAATATACAGGCCTTATCGGTAATTGCGAACTATTTTCTAAAATGATGTTATCTTTAGCTATTCGAAACGGATATGGTTTATACAAAAATACTATCTTGATATCTGATGGTGCAACGTGGATTAGAAAGATGAAAGAAACTTATTTTTATGATGCTATACAGATACTTGATTTTTACCATTTATGTGAGCACGTTTTTACTTTTGCTAAAGAAATATTTGATTTTGATGAAAAAAAGTATACAGGATGGGCAGAAACTGTAGTGGATTTATTTAGAAACAGCAAGTCCAATGAAGTTATAAGCATAATAAAAAAGATACCTAAACATCGGCTAGCAAAAGTAAGCTTTGACATTTTACAATATATTGATAACAACAAGAGTAATATTGATTACTTAACATACAGGAAACAAGGTTTTTTTATTGGAAGTGGAGCTATAGAAAGTGGAAACAAGATTGTTCTCCAGCAAAGGATGAAGCTTGGTGGAATGCGCTGGAATACTAATTCTGCACAAGCAGTTTTATCGCTTAATGCTAAGCGTATAAGCAACCTATGGGAGAAAGATGTTGTAGATCTTGTTTTTTCTCATTATGCCGGAGCTCCGGCGAGCGTTGTGAAACAACGGGTAAAGGACCTAATCTAGGGCAAATAAAACAAAAAATGGTTTATGTGTGCAGAAGAATGACAATTGCAATATGAAGCCTAATATGGTCAGAATATAAAAAATTACGCTACCAATTGTTGGTTTGAAATTTGCGTAACAAAAACAGCCGCTTTTTATCTAGGCCCGCTGTAAATACAGGGATTTTGATGGTGTCAACAATATATAGTAGTTCATTAAATAATAAATACATATATTGGGGGGATATTTTTAAGCTCCCTCCTAAAGGGCCTTAAAGAGATGGCTCTTTTTGCCCCTAGATGATATTTTGCTTTATGACAATTGGGTAACGCCTCTAGATATTTTTCTGCATCATGGCATAGTTTGATGGCGCGCTCTAGAGTAGAGTATTGGCAGATCCTGTGGCGCAGCTGACTTAAGGCTCTGGGCAAAAGGACCATTTGTTTAAACAGAAAGGCAGCTTTGGGGCATGCGGTTTTAGGGTGTGTTCTAAATGATAGGCTAAGGGGCCGATTTTACAAAGCAAGTCTTCACGAAGCTTATCATTAAATAGGCCTGATTTTCCGCACATATTTCCTACTACAGAAGAGGATTTGACCCTACAATATATTGCAAAATTTTCCTTAAGTTTCTACTATATATTGCAGGCTAAAAAAATAGAGTAAATATCTAAAAAATCTTGACATCTAGCCGTAGAATTGGTAAATTGTAGTAGGATTTAATCCTACTACCAAAAAGGCGAAAAACCATGCCATTCATCTGGTTGTATAGAAGAATAAGGTCATATGCAGAAGTCAGATCATCTGAGCGAGATGAGGTCACAGGTCTTCCTAAAAGCCTTCCAATTTACCTTGGAAAGGTCATTGACCTTGAAAATTGTAGTAGGATTTAATCCTACTACCAAAAAGGCGAAAAACCATGCCATTCATCTGGTCGTATAGAAGTATAAGGTCATATGCAGAAGTCAGATCATCTGAGCGAGATGAGGTCACAGGTCTTCCTAAAAGCCTTCCAATTTACCTTGGGAAGGTCATTGACCTTGAAAATGGTAGTAGGATTTAATCCTACTACCAAAAAGGCGAAAACCATGCCATTCATCTGGTTGTATAGAAGAATAAGGTCATATGCAGAAGTCAGATCATCTGAGCGAGATGAGGTCACAGGTCTTCCTAAAAGCC
>JAITII010000088.1 GCA_031279515.1 Deltaproteobacteria bacterium | reverse complement strand
AGACCTCTTGGAGATGACCGGCGCCTCTATAGTAGCTTTAGATGAGCTAAAGGCGCAAAATAACACCCTAGCCCCCCAAAGCTAAATTCAGAAACAAAAAGGGCCTGGCCCCTAAAGCATTAGGCCCATATGCCCATAGGCCCTTTTTAGGTGCAGAGGCCCATAGCCCCTCTTGGGGTCAATAGCCCCTCTTTAGACCCAGAAGCCCAGGGCCAAAGACCCACAACTAAAGTTGGGTAAAAAAATAATCTAAAAAACTTGAGCTTTAGCTAAAAAAACCCTTAAGCTTTTCCTTATCCTTCCGATAAGAAAGATGAGATAGCTACAGATAGCTTTTTCCATCCCCTATGGCAGTAGCCTGCCAGACAAATAGCTTATCAGCACGGTTTTTTGAGGTTCACGATGAAAATACTTACCTTTAACCCTATGGACCCCACGCCTAACAAAGCTAGCCCCTCTTCGAAGAAGAACCAGCCCCAGGGCGCCTCATCCTTTAAAGAAGCCCTGGACCTGTCCATGAACGCCCGGGACAGGGTTAGCCAGGAAAACCTCAGGGCAAACAAAGCGGCTAATAACACAGACCTAAAAGAAGCTTCAGGCCTTTTAGCTACCTTGATAGAGCAAATGCATGCGGCAGGTCCAGAAAGTCTACAAAAAACCCATAATCTGGAAGGTATCCTCTATTATTTCTAAGGACTTTTTAGCTAAGACTTAGGATCCCCTTGACAGGAACCAAAGGCCCCTTGTATCATTCTATTTACGTGGCGTAAGCTGCCGCGAAAAGTTTGCCAAGGAGACCAAAAGTGAGTGACAATGCCTCCAGCGCTGAGCTAGTAACCTCCATGGGAATGAGCCAATCCAAGATGGCCTCAGCCACTGACCGCCATTTAAGTGCCCTCCGCCATGAGGTGGTGCGGGACATTGAAGGTCAAATGCAATTTACCCAGGAAAGGAACTTAAGGGAAGCCGCCCAGATGGAAATCGGCCGCTCCCGCAACCTGAGTAGGGTAGTCTAGCCTTTGCACACTGGAAGCCTTTTCTTTGGCTTTTTTACCCAGAAATACCCAAAAACAAGAAAGCAGCTTTTAAGCTGCTTTCTTGTTTTTTAGGCCCATATAAATTAGCGTTGTCTTTTGGCTCCTTCTCCTCTATTGGGGGGGAGTTTGAAGTAGGGGCCATAGAATTCTGCCACTGGACCCCCGCAGCCCCCAGGGTACAAGCAGGAGTCAATGAGGGAGAGCTGAGGCGTTACCCCCTGACAGAAACCCATTACCGAGGTTGTCCTCCCTGGACGGGGATTAGCTATAGCTAGTGCCTCCCAGTCCCAAAGGTACACTATGATGGGCTGATAAGGACCCGAGTCTATAGTCACAAAGGGGTAGGGGCCGCGCCTGTAGGTCATATCCGGAGGGAAGATGTCTCTTATCCGCCCGGTGATGATTAACAGCATCCCCGTATACTTGGCATCCGCATTGTGGAAATCATTTAAATAAGCCTCCACAAGGTCCCTGGGTGCCACCTCGATGGGCTGTATAAAATTGGCCTGTGCCCAGGCACAAGGCCCTTTAAGAGTCCAATCCGGCCCGAAAATGCCAAGTAAGAGGGCGGCAGCTGAAATTAGTGCGGGCAGAACTACCCCTAGGGTAATTTTCCTCGCTTTTCTACTCTCTTTCGCGCCAATGTCTTTTAGCATAGTTTCCCCCGGCCTTGCTACATTGTAACAAAAACCACTTTGGAAAACCTTAAGACTCAGTTATGTGTGATTGATAATATTCCATCACCTGGGATACAAAGACCCTTGTCTGGTTGATGGGCGGTAGATTGTTACCGTAGCGCTTTACCAAATCCGGACCGCAATTGTATGCGGCTATTGCCAGATATTCCTCGTCCCCAAACTCATCTAAGAGGACCTTTAAATAGCGAACCCCAGCTGTTATATTGTCCTTTGGCGAATCTAAGCTCCTTACACCAACGGAACGGGCTGTAGAGGGCAGGATCTGCATAAGACCCACGGCCCCCTGGGAGGAAACTGCCTGGGAGTTAAAATTGGACTCGGCTTGGATTACTGCCTTGACCAGGGCTGGGGACACCTCGTGTTCCCTAGCGGCAGTCTGGATGAGGTCCTCATAATTTTTTGACTTTTTGTCAAATGTGGGTTTTGAGGAGGTCCTCTCCTTCATAGCAGCAAAAACTTCCAAATTTGGACTTAATGTAGGTTCAGACATGTAGTCTGGTTCTGAAAACTCCTGAAGCTCCACTATCTGGGCTAAAGGTGGCTCATCTATTTTTAGCTCTTGTAGCCTGGCCCTATGTTCCTGCAGGGTAGGAATGAAGGCAAGACTCACTGCTGTGCACGCTAAAAGTGCTCGTATGTGCAGTTCTTTAAAGAAACTGTTTACTCGATCAACATTCATAATGAAAATATATAACAACCCAGGATCAAGATGTCAAGACCAAATATTTAAATTTATATTTTTTTTATGCGTATTATATTTTTTTATGCGTTCTCCAAAATTATTTGAATATGAGAAATGCTACTAATAATGCCAATTATCTAGGTATACAAAAGCTAAATGAAAGGGAGCGAAAAAAAATAAGAGGAAAAGGTGCTTACAAGATTCATGCCAAAAAAATATTATTTTAATGATTGCTATGCAAAATTAACAGCTAAGTTATAATTAACACTGTTTACACTGCTTATACAATCACTGCCGCCTCTTAGGCTAATATTTTGGAAACAAACTAAAAGTTTCTGTGGGAAAAAAACAACAGCTTAGGAAAATTCTCAACATAAAATAGGTATTCCATGAAATTTTTGGATAAGATTGAACCACTATTACTTCTGACTGCTGTTGCATTTGGGCTTATTCTGCAAACTTCAAGCTTCATATCCCATATGGCGAAAGTCTTTATCTCTCCCTTTCTAATCTTCATGCTATTCGGGCTTTTCTGGGAGGCACCTCTGAAAGATATACGGAAAAGTTTCTCTAATGTGAAGTTTACGGTAACGGCCCTTGCAATAAATTTCATCTGGACTCCCATTTTCGCCTGGATACTGGTTATGCTGTTCATGGGATACAGTCCGCTTTTGGGACTGGGCTTCATTATGCTCTTGGTTACCCCCTGCACCGACTGGTACTTGGTATTCACGGGGATGGCGAAAGGCAACCTCAATCTGTCAATTAGTATCCTTCCCGTGAACCTATTGCTACAGATGATACTATTGCCAGTGTATATCCTAATTTTCTCTGGCAAAGCCGTTGATATTAACATGTTTCTGGTGGGTAAGAGTATGCTCCTTACCCTCATAATTCCCTTTGCATTAGCCAAGCTTTTAAAACTACTTTTTGCAAAATACCATGCTGATACAGGCCTATTGGAAAATCTAATCATAAAAAGACAATTTTTCTGGCTTTGGCTCTCCATTACCATGATGTTTGCCTCAGAAAAGATTATAGGGGAAGGCTATTTAATGATATTTCTTATCATTTTAATCCCCACTACCCTATTTTTCCTCGTAAACTTTTATCTGGGCCGCTTTGTGTCTAACCAAATGGGTTTTTCTAAGGAAAATTCAGTCTCTTTAATTTTTACCACCTTAGCCCGCAATTCCCCCTTATCCTTGGCATTTGCCCAGCTTGCCTTTCCAGCGGACCGCCAGGTACTCTTGCCCCTTATTATAGGACCTCTAATTGAGCTCCCCATACTAGCCCTCATGGCCCAAGCAATTCTCGTAGTATTTAACGATCAAGGGAAAAAAACGAGAAAAGAGTACTAAAAACGAGAAATGCAGTATAAGAGAAAATTTTTCTCTCTAAAAGCTCAAAAAAACTATTAGTTAACTACCACGTCTGTCCGGAATAATCTTATGATAAGCAGAAAGAATAAATAAGTATAATTGTAAGTATTATATATATTAAAGAGTATCATTATTAATATTTAATATATTTTATTGAATCAAAGATATTATATGATAATTTCTACAAAACATCTTATACTGTATGATATATAAGAAGATTACATTTTTTTTTGCTTTACTCCATAAAATTAT
>JAITII010000024.1 GCA_031279515.1 Deltaproteobacteria bacterium | reverse complement strand
AGCAAACTCTTGGTTATTACAAAGATGTTTTGTATGCTACAAAATATGAAACAATACAATTATTAAAAAAGAGCTCAGAATATTCTTCAGTTTTAAAGTATTTGGAAGAGTTTGAAAATACTAAAGATACACCAGATGATACTTTTAGTGCTTTAATGGAATTGTTTGAAATAGTTTTAAAAGATACAATAGATTATTGTGAAGATAAATCTAACTCCCTTAAAACTGACCCAGATACTGACATGCATCACCGCGATAGCCAGTCCACAAATAACAATCCAGCTTCATCAAAAGATACTGGAGAGAAAGACCAAATAGCTCCTGCTTCACCCACCTTAGAAAAAAACTCTGAAACTAAGACCAATGCATTTAATGAGACAGAGCAGCAAAATACCCATGAACATGCTCTCCATCCTACTTCTGTAACCAAAACATCTCAGTTATCTGAACCTGAGCATTCATCCACTGAAGGTGAAAAAGAAAATCCTCTTACGGAAGATGAAAAGAAACAAAAAGCAGAAGAATTTTGTAGAGAAAATAAGGGGAAAATTAATGATACTCTTCCTGATAATAGGACGAAAGAAGATGCTTCTAATGGAGAGCATCTAAAAAACGCAAACATAAAAACTGATCCACCGAAAAAATATACATTTCAGCAACCTGAAACTCCTGAGATTACATTAGAAAAACCTCCAATTAAACAATCACCACAACCTACTACGCCTCACCCATCGCCACCAATAGTTTCTGATGCTGATTCCCAGAATGCCGAAGTAAAAAAGAAGCAACTTGAAGAAATTGACAAGCTATTTAACCAAGAAAAACCTATTATAAAGTTACCACTTTCCTCTACATCAGGAAATTATGAAACAATATTTTCAGAGTTCAGCATACTTATTAAAAATGCCTCAAATATTTCGGGGAAATACAACGAACCATTTGGCTATGAATTAGAAGCCTCCATTGATGGCTCCTTTAAATTGGAATCTTGTGAAGGAAACAGTTTTATTACTCAAAAACTTGGCCTTTCAGTTGAAAGAAAAAAAATTTCTAGCACTGAATATAATCTTCATATAACAGGAACACCCAATAGAATAGGGTACAATGAAGATGAGCCGTTAACGCTTATTGCAATCATAGAAGTTAGATCAGAATTACATTATGAAATATACAAAAAATCTTTTTACATAGCCCCAGATCCTATAACTATGTGGAAAGATTTACCTGTTCCAGAAAATATAATTTATCCAACACCCAATGAAGCTACTTCCTCAGAATCACTTACAGGCATCCAGAAGGAAATTTTGGCAGCAAGTATTAGAGGTAGATCCCATAGCCATGAAGCTCGGCCGCGGGACGATAACTTTTTTATGGTCTGTAACCCCGAATCTGGCTGGAATGTTATAGCAGTTTCCGATGGTGCTGGTCGCGCCAGGTTCGCACGCAAAGGATCGCAAATTTCCTGTGAAACATCAGTCAAATCATGTATTAAATACTTTTCTTCTCCCCGTTTTGTTAAATATATAGATGATCGTAATTATGTACTAGATCAATGGAAACAACTAGCAAATGATAAGAATGAATATGAAAAGTATTCTCCAATATTAGATATAAAACATGATCTTACCAATTACATAAATCACATAATTCGCGATACATATACAAATATATACGAAGAAGCTAAATCGTTAAATAATGACACACAAAAACGCGACCAATATAACTTGACCGCAGACGTTTCCATCAAAGATTATCACTCAACATTACTATTTTTAGCTTTTAAAGAATTTTTCTTTGGCTATTTAGTCATCTCTTTTTGGATAGGAGACGGCGCCATGGCATTATACCGCCCAGATAATAAAGATGTGGTAAATCTTCTAGGCACCCCTGATTCAGGCGAATATGCCGGACAGACCCGTTTCATCACCATGAATTCCGAAATAGGCTGGGAAAATATTCAGGCTAAGACCCATTTTACCTTTGTCAACGACTTTGAAGCCTTGATACTGGCAACCGACGGAGTAACAGATCCCCTTTTTCCATCAGAAAATAGCCTCACAGATTATGAATACTGGCACCAATTCTATGAGGGTTTCCTGAAAAATGGAGATAAAAACAACAGCGGGTGCCCGGAAATCTTCCAAGATATACCTTTAAAGGAAAAAGAAGAGGCCCTGAAAAAATGGCTAAACTTCTATATCGCAGGTTATCACGATGACCGCACAATTGTTATCGTAAAACAACAGAAGTTGTAGCTTAAATATATTTTAAATTGCCTTCCTTAAAAAACAGAAGAAATTGCTTCTAAGGCAAAAAACCCCACCTAGGCACAAACAAAGGGCTCGCATCAATTGTAGAAAATCTTCTATTTTTTGGCCTTGCTAGCTTTGATTAGTTTCCCAGCTCACTTTCCCAAAAAGCTAGCCGAAATCCCATATAATTGAACCTGTAGCTGGGAAGGGAAGGCTCCTTACTGGCGCTGCGACAATTCCAGTAGTTCCCTATCCAAGAGCAGCCCTTGCTCACCCTAAAGTCGCCTTCTTCGGGTCCTTTAGGGTCTATCGTGGGACTGGAGGCATAATAATTGGTGCCGTAGGTGTCATAGACCCACTCCCTTACATTGCCATAGATATCGTAGAGCCCAAAACTATTAGGTTTTTTGAGGCCCACCTCATGGGTGCAGTCATCGGAGTTCTCTTCATACCAGGCATAGTCTCCTAGCTCATCTTTATTATCCCCAAAAAAATATGTGCTAGAGCTCCCGCCACGGGCAGCGTATTCCCACTCGGCTTCAGAAGGAAGTCGGTAACGGATAGTATTTTCCTTGGCGTTCAGCTTATAGATAAAGAGTATGGTCTCCCACCAGGTGACATATTCCACAGGATGCCTTTCCCCTTTGGTGAAGCTTGGATTTGTGCCCATTATGGCCTCCCACTGGGCTTGTGTGACTTCATATTTGCTGAGGTAAAAAGGCTTGGTAATCCTCACCAAATGACGAGGCCTTTCCGAGAGCATGCCATCTTCCAGCCTTAGGTTAGAGCCCATAATAAAGGTCCCTGAAGGTATGAGCACGAACTCCATTCCAATGGAGTTCGTGTACTCCTGTGCCTTTGCCGTCCCCGTGGAAAAGGTGGGGAAAGCTATAAGAGCTAGGATAAAAACTAATAGGCTAGAGCACGCTCTTTTAAGATAGCCATCAGATAAAAGTTGGTAGGGGATTAGAAAAGGCATATAAATTTTAAACGCTAAAATTACCTCTAGAATTTTTGAGGGGAAATCAGAATAAATGGTCCCCATAAAACCTTTTTGCCGCTTAAGAGGGGGACATTTAACTTTTCTTTTAGGCTCAAGGCAGGATAGTGCGGCGTATTTTTTATAATAAGCTTTCAAGAATTTAGAGGCTAACTAGTCCTTTCTGGATTTAATCAGTATATCTGCGGCTTACAGCCTCTTCCAGGCGCTTTAAGGTTTCCACAAAGATCTCCGAGAAGATCTCATTGGAACCCAGGCCTTCCATGTGGGTGACCACAGAATAGCCAGAGGCTTTTATCAGGTTGACCCAACTATCCGGCTGGGGACCATTTAGATCCTCTCTCAACTCTTGCCCCATAACCAGGGTTAAAGGCGCCATGAGGATAGGCCCTGGTGGGGGGAGCTTTTTTTCCAGCTTCCCTAAGATCTCTCGGATACCCTGGCGGGATTCTGGCAGTCCCACGTGGATCTCGCAGTCATAATTGTTGCGCAAAACCAATTTAAGGTGATTGTAGACTCCGGGGTTCACTCCGCCATTGAGGTCAGCTATGAGCACCACAGCGGCCTTCAGCTCTTTGGCCTGGTTAAAGAGATAGGCTAAGGCATTGGCTACCCTAAAGAGGTTTTCTTTCTGGCCATCCCCCAGACCCAAGGCTGGTCCCCCTAGACCTATCCAGGGGAAAGGCACGTCATAGCGGTCAAAGCACTTGATCTTCCTTAAGTTTTCCACGATGGAGACCAGATCGTGATACTCTGGGCCATCAATAAGCTGAAGGGGCTGCATGAGGACCAGGCGAGGACCTAGGTCCTGGATGAGGCCCAAGGTGGCTATGGGGTTTTTTATGTTGTAAAACCTTTCCGAGACCTGGGGAAAATACTTCTTAAAATTGGAGTCCTTAGCCCTGTCCCGCCAGACTTGCAATATCTTCCTATTCATAAAGGACATGTGGATATCGTAGCACGGAAAGGCGTCTTTAATGCGATTTTCCAGGCTTAACAGATCCACCAAATCCACGGGATCTGTTGTCCCGTGGGTGGCCAGAACTATAGCCGGGTTCCTGTCTTTGAGGTCATCGGCCTCTAGAGGCTTTGCAAAAGACAGGAGCGCAATAAGGGTGGTGAAAAAAAGTATAACTAGTAAAAACATTATGCATTCCTTAGCCCACAAAAACCTATGGCAAGCCCATAGTTAGCTTATTATGGGCCCATATTACGATGGGAGGATAGCTTTCGCGGTCTCTTGTGACTAATTATCGCATAATTTATCAAACCCTTAAAGTCTTAGGGCAGGTTTTTACCAAAAATTGGAAAAAACAAAAAATATGTCTAAATAGCAAATTTTTGGCGGGCTTGAGCTTAAAGCGGGCTAGGGGACTTTAGTCCTCTTCCCATTTATCCATATAGCCCATGGTGAATGCCTGGGCCACCAGCTTGATAAAGCCCTTATTGTCCCTGTCGGCAGATAGAAGCTTGAAACTGTCCCTATAAGCGGGGAGCTTATCGTACTTACCGGATACTGCCGCACTCAGCTGGGCTGCTTGGGAGGACATAACCTCTGGCCAAATAAGGGGGGGCAAGATTCCCCAGGCAAACTGATCCCTTAAGTGAACTATAGCCGCCGTTGCAGCCACGTTCACGGGGTCATGAAAGAGGGGCTTGCGGTTTAGCTTAAAGGAATCTGCCTCAGACCCGCTGAGGAAAGTCGCCATATAGGCCGCCAGTTCCTCTCCGCTGATGCGGTGGTAGCCGTCTCTGACAAAGAACCGCTCCAAGAGGATCTTAACTGAGCATTGCCTGTCCGGGGTCATGCCGTTCTGCCGCACGAGGACCCCTTTGGTGGCCCTTTTTACCGTCACCCCTATGAGCTCGCCCAATTTAGAGTGCTTGCCTGCACTGGTCAAAGGCGGATAGTCCTCTACTTCTTTAGCTGCTACCCCTATCTGGTCGGTACCAGTACCTGTAGCCCTTCCATCCGAGTAGCGGGAATTCACATTGAGCTCTTGCAGGGCTGCAGTCTTGGCCTCTGTAGCCATCATAACCGTCCGCACCAGGGCCCCTGGGGCCAAGGGGAGGTTGATAAAGAGCATCGTATTTATAGTGCCGTGGGGCGGCCAGGCGGGATCGCTTTCCCCCCGACCTTTGCGGGGTATAGCCTCATAACCTTCCCTGCCCTCGTAACCAGAAGCGGGATCCCCGGCTCTGCCGCCATTTCCCTCCACCCCACCAGTAACTGCTGCTACCACAATTAAATCTTTATAGCTCTCCACTTCTACGTCAATAAGGTGCATATTAGCTGCAGTGGAAAGCTGTGCGCTCTTTTCAAAGGGTAAAGAATGCTCCTGGCAGATTTCCTTCATATAACCTGCGGGATCTGTATAACCCCTAGAGGCCTTGGTAGTGCCGTGGCCAGCAGGTTCGCAGGACTGGTGGTTAAAGAGGACTGTGATATCGTCCCTAAGTCCCCCGGCTGCCCGGGAGGTGGAAAGCACCTTGTGGGGCGTTAAAAATTTGGCAAAGACTATCTTGTCTTCGCGGTATAGTTCCATTCCTTCGTAGTAGCTTCCAATGAGCATAAAATACCCTTTTTTTCTTTTTCTCTCTGACGCTTTTTTACTTTGTTAAATGGGCTCTTTCGTCTTAGAGAGAATTTAATGGTGTTGATAGAAAATGTAATATTAAATGGTGGTTTTAAAAATGGAAAAATATTCTATATTTTTGGGGTATAGACAGCTTTTGGCCGCCTTAATGTATAAAAAAAGATGTAAATGGCGCAGCTTACTTTTAGCTGGGGCTAAAAAGACGGGCTGTTGCCTCAGGATTGGAGCCAAAATAAAAGTGCATATAAGAGGCCGTAAGCCTTCCTAAACGGTAGATATTTTCACTTTCCTGACGCCTGGCATCCTGGCGCCGGGCTTGGGCCACAGGCTCCAAATCTATCTTTAGGGCCGAATGATGAAAGGAGTGTCCGCGCAAAACGCCCTCCGGAAGCTGGGCGCTCATGAGCCCTAGGCCCCTTAAGCCCCCCGTGAGAACGGCTTTTCCCGGCAAGAGAGAGGCCATCGCGGCGAAGTTGTCGTCCAGGCCCAGCTCCTCTAGGAGATAGAGCATGCCGCCGCACTCGGCTAAGATGGGTTTTCCAGCCTCTTGATGGTTACGGACCGCGTCTAACATCGTAGTATTTTCTGATAAGGCTTTGAGGTGCAATTCCGGATAGCCGCCTGGCAGATAGAGGGCATCGGAAGGGGGTAAATCTTTTTCATTTACCGGAGAAAAAAAGACGAGCTTGGCTCCCATAAGGGATAGAAGATCCAAATTGGCCTGGTAAATGAAACTAAAGGCATCATCTCTGGCAATGGCAATGGTGACACCTTTCAGCTTCCCTTTAAAGGGAGAAAAATCCATCCCTTTACGGCTAAACTCGGCTACAGGCGGCATAGCCGAGATCTCTTGGCTGGCTAAAAGCTCCGCTGCCCTATCCAGGCGAGCATCTAAATCCGCCAGCTCTGAGGCTTGCACCAGACCCAGATGCCTACTGGGGAGCTCCACATCACTGCCCCTGTACAGAGCCCCAAACCAAGGCATGTCAGGTGGGAGAGAATCCTTTAAGATGGCCGCATGGCTTTCGCCGGCTACCCTGTTGGCCAGGACCCCGGCCCAGGGAAGACCCTTTCTCCAGGTGGCAAGCCCATGGGCAATAGCTGGAAAGGTCTGGGCCATGGCCTGTGCATTTATCACCGCCAAGACCGGCAAACCAAAACGCATTGCCAAATCCGCTGCCGAGGGGGAGCCGTCATAGAGCCCCATGACCCCCTCCACTATGATGATATCCGCCTCTTGCGCCGCCTCATATAAAAGTGCATCACAGCAATCTTCCCCCACCATCCATAGATCCAGTTGATAGACAGGGGCCCCGCTGGCTCTAGCTAGGATCATAGGGTCCAAAAAGTCTGGACCGCATTTAAAGACCCGCACCTTGCGTCCCTGGGAGCGGTGAAAACGTGCCAAAGCGGCTGTCACAGTAGTTTTTCCCTGCCCCGAGGACGGGGCAGAGATGAGCATCGCCGGACAACGCCGGATTTCTTCTTCTTTCAAGTCTGTTCCTCACGCTGCGCTGGAAATAAGGCTAAAGGCTTAGCTAAAAGCTTTGCTGGCAAATTAATTCTACTTGCAATGGAGCGTTTCAAATTAATTCTACTTGCGAATGAGCTTTGCCAGGGCATTAATGGTGGCTGCTGCCACATTGGATCCACCTTTGCGGCTCAGATTGGTGATGAAGTAAGGAATCCCGGATTTACTTAGATCCCTTTTGGACTCAAAGGCGTTAACAAAGCCCACAGGCAAACCCACCACCAGGGCCGGCTTGGGAAGAGAAGGGTCTTTAAGCCTCTCCATTAGCCTGTAGAGGGCAGTGGGGGCATTGCCTATGACCCAGATAGTGGGCCGTCCCTCTTGGACATAATCACTGAAACCCAGGTCCACCGCCACTTGGCTCCTTGTGAGTCCCTTTTCCTTGGCAACAGTTACAGTGCGGGGATCGTCTACCAGACACAAAATGGTCGTGTCGTAGGGGGCTAAATTGCCTCGATTAATGCCATTTAAAGCCATCTTGGTGTCGGTCAAGATTAGAGCTCCCTTTTTAAGGGCAGCTACCCCGGACTCTATGGCACCTGGGCTTATGACAGTGTCCTTGACATAGTCAAAGTCCGCTGAAGTATGAATAAGTCTGCGGACAATTGACCAGGCATCGGGGGGAAAATTATGTTCCCCAGCTTCGGCATCTATGATGGCAAAGCTTCTATTTTCAATCTCTTGAGGTGGTATGCTCCAGGAAGGCTGTTCCATGTTTACTCCAGACTCTTATATTTATTAGAAGTTATAAATATTGATGCAAATTATTACCAATGAAAAAACTAAGGCTTAAAGGTTTTTCAGAATTACATGGGAAAAGTAGTAAGCTCTTCCGCTTTAGTAATAAAATTTGTTAACGTATTGCTGTTGGAGTGAGGGGGATCTAGCCCTAGGAAGAGCAAAAATCATATAGAGATTATAGTTCCTGCAAGAAGTCCTGTCAATTAAACTAAAGGCTCTAGCCTTTGACAGAGGGGAAAATCCGAGAGCTGCTCAATAATTATTCTAAATTATCTATATTTCATTTATATTATCCTCTTTTTCTATATAACAAATTTATGAGTGGCTTTCTTTGCTCATAGTGGAGTTAGCGTTAAGATCAAGTAGAGGTCAATGGAAAAATTAAAATGCCTAAAAAAGATTTTTTTGACTAAAAATTTCCCCTTGCCAGTTATGAAGCCCAAGTATAACAAAAACGCAAATGCTTACTTTGCTAAATCCAAAAGTACCGCGCCCTTTAGAAAGATTCTATGATTTACTTTTTACCAAAAGAGCCAAAAAATTTTTAAGAAAAATATCCTTTTCCCCAAAGTGACTTTTAAAGCTTCTAGTAAGCTATGATCTTGAAGTAAAAATGGATTTTTTTATCCAAGATACAAAAGCAAAAATAATCTTTGCCTAAAAAGCTAGTCTTTAAAAGAGTCTCCATATATAGACATTAGCCTAGCCTTAAGATACTTCCCTTAAGCTTTAAAGAAAGCTTAGCTATCTTGTAGTTTTACTAAATATGATTTAAGAGATTGTTTATCTACTAAAAAATATTTATAATAGACTCTTACAGGCAAGAAAATTCTATTTTTGTATAGGACTTCTTTTAAAAATGCTTTTTATTAGCCACAAAAAGCTATCTTAGATTTTAAATATTTTAAAAGTAGGATAATTTTATGGGCAAGATAATTTATTAAGACGCTCTCTTTGGTAAATAATAAAACATTTTAAAAGGCAGTAATCTTAAACTAAATGGGCTCTTAAATATTTCTGCTCGCGTAAATAATTGCCTGATGGGCTTATAAGACTTTAAAGCCCTAGCCCATAATGCATAAAAATCAAGAAAGATAAGGCTTTCATTCTTCTTCTGCGGCTGGGACCATTTTAGGGGCACTTTTCTCTACAGGGCTGGTACGTTTTTTCCTTCCCCTAGTGGCGGGTACCTTGGGAGAGATAGCAAAATGGGTTAAAACATTGGAGACGCGGTTTTCGCTTTCCCCTAAGAATTTGGCGAGTATTCCGATGGGCATGTAGTTGGAAAGGGTCAATATGTTCTGTTCCATGAGATGCGTCAGATGGCTGTGGTCACGAGCCCAGGGTACCTGGTAGGTCCTTACGCCACATTCTGGGCAGATGAGCCTAGGGACATCTAGGTGGATGTAACAGCCATACTTGGCGATATCCAGGCCCCTCCAGATGCGAGGGAGTTTAGAGTGGACTTTGAGGTTCTCTTTTCCGCAGGGGCAGGTAAAGGTGGCTCTCTTGTGATAGAGCAAGTGGATATCTACTCTGCCACTATCATTGCTAAAGTCCATGTTATGGATGTAAATGGGAAAAGGTACCTCGTAGATTTTCTCAAAATCTAGATACACGGGGTTTATCTTAGGTTTCATTACATCAATAGTTATCTGATCCATTCTTGACTCCAATGTGTTTTTTCCACTTTAGCACATTTTGCTCTTAAGAAAAAGAACATCTTCGAACCTTTTACGAAAAGAAAAAATATTCCTTGCAAATGACTACAAAATGAGGTATATTAAAGCGTTGCCGCCAAAATAAACCGCAAACTCCCCACAGGGCGCTATTTAAGCTATGCGCTTTTCGTAAACAGGGGGTTCCCTACAGGGCGCCCCGGATGGGTGCCCAGCCGGGGGTATTTTTTTGGCAAAACAAGCCAGGTTAATGAATATATTATATTTATCTTGCTTTAGTCCCGGAAAATGAAATGATAGAGTTGCAACACATCAAGAAGGCCTTCGGCAAAACAGTGGCATTGGACGACTTGTCCTTGTCTGTGCCCAAAGGGGAGCTATTTGCCTTTTTAGGACCCAATGGGGCCGGAAAGACCACTACTATCCGTATTTTAAACGGCCTATCCTATCTGGATTCAGGCAAAGCCTTTATTGCAGGAGTGGATATCCTCAAGAATCCTTTAGATGCCAAACGGCTCTGTGGTATGGTGGCCCAGCATACCAACCTGGATGGGGAACTCACTGTCATGGAAAACCTGGACATCCACGGGAGACTCTTTGGCATGAGTAAAAAGGACAGGCTGGACAGCTCTTTAGAGCTCTTGGAATATGTAGAGATGGCCGACCGCCGCCAGAGCTTTGTCAAAACCCTATCCGGGGGCTTAAAGCGCAGGCTCATGATAGCTAGGGCCCTAATACATAAGCCCCAGCTCCTTTTTTTAGACGAGCCCACAGTGGGCCTGGACGCGTCAATTAGGCGGCGTATCTGGAGCCTTATCAAGAAAATCAACCAGGCAGGTGTCACTATCTTTCTCACAACCCACTATATCGAGGAGGCCGAGTTCCTAGCCGACAGGGTGGCCTTTATCTTAGAAGGGAAGCTGAGGGAGACCGGAGTCCCCTCTGACATCATGGCTCGCCTGGGGTATTGGGCCGTTGACACCTTTGAAAATGGAGACATGCACACGGGCTTTTTCCCAGATAGGGAGGCAGCCGGGGATTATATCCAGTCCCTAAAAGGGGGAGGCACCTTAAGGAGAGTGAATCTTGAAGACGCCTTTGTTACGCTGACAGGAAAAAGGGTGAAGTGATGTCCGCCTTCTTTGCCATCTATCTAAGAGAGATGCTTATCCTAAAGCACAAATTTAAGCGCCAGATAGCCAGCATGTCGGTCTCTCCATTACTGTACATGCTCACCTTTGGCTGCGCCCTGGCCTCTTCGGTGAATCTGGACGGGGTAAGTTACTTAGAGTTTCTCATACCAGGCTTAGTTGCCATGGCCTCCATGACCCAGGCCTTCGCCATTGCCACAGACATTAATGTAGCCCGCTTCTATTTCCATGCCTTCGAGGAATTCCAGGCAGCCCCTGTCTCTCGCATGTCCTTTGTCCTAGGTGAGACCTTGGCCGGCCTTACAAGAGCCCTCCTCTCCATTGCCATTGTCCTTATCTTGGGGTTTTTGTTTGGCGTGCGCCTCCATTTGGGGTTCTATTTCTTCGCAGCCATCTTACTCAATAGCTTTGCCTTCGCCTCCCTGGCGGTTGCCATGGCCATGCTGGTAAAATCTCATGCTGACCAGGGGCTTTTATCCAACTTTATCATCACCCCCATGGCCTTTCTGGGCGGCACCTTTTTTCCCTTAGACTCGCTGCCTACCTGGGCCCAGGCCATTTTAAATATCTTGCCCCTTTCGCATGCGTCCAAGGCTATAAGAGCCGATGCCCTTGGGCAGCCACCTGAGCTAATCCCCTTTGTGGTCTTAGCTGGAGCCTGTATAGTATTTTTCACCCTGGCGATCTTCTCCGTCTCCAAGGCCAGGGACTAAGGTCAATCTAACAAAACGTGCCGGAGCCACGCCGGATTTTTCCAATGCCAGAAGAAACAATTTTAACAGCTATTTTACACTTGGCTGTAAGTTACAAGGACCCTTTAAAGAACCAGAGGGAAATCCTCTCCCACGCACAAGAGGCAGCTGATAATGGCGCTAAGATAATAATAGCCCCAGAGATGTCCCTCTCAGGGTATATTTTCGATGACAGATCGGAAATAGCCCCCTACACCCAGAGAATAGATGACAAAATAGCTAAAGAGTTTTCCTCCTTCGCCAGAGAAAGGGAGATCTACCTAATAGTGGGCATGGCTGAAAGGGCCGAAGACGACATGTTCTATAACTCTGCCTTTGCCTATGACCCCAAGGGCTCTTTAGTCTGCCACTATCGCAAGATTAATTCCGAGGCCCGCTGGGCCTGCCCGGGACCTGCTGTACAGGACAATGTCTTTACTACACCCTGGGGTAAGGTGGGGCTTTTAATCTGTGCCGATACCTACCATAGCCTGCCCATTCGCATCACGGCCTTAAAAGGGGCGGATTTGGTCTTGGTACCGGCCAACTGGCCTCCCAGCAGCTTCTTCCCAGAAAACATCTGGCGCATGCGGGCCCTGGAAAATGGGATCTTTTTAATAGCCGTCAATCGCACCGGCTCCGACGGACAGCACTTTAACTGCAGTACTGCAGAAAGCTTTGTCATTGACCCCTTGGGAAACGTCCTGTACCGTCTACAGAGCGAGGAATCCAAGATCCTTTACGCGCACCTCCCCTTGGATGAGGGAAAATTGGGTCAAGGAGCCAGAAAACGCAAGATCTTCGAGAGCCGCAAACCGGAAATGTATCACCGGCTTTACGCCAACTTAAGCTTCCATAGGGATTTAACCTCCAGCTTCAATATGGAGCCTGCAGCAGCCATTGACCTCCAACTCATGGCACCTGGCAGGGAAACCCCAACTGACTTTGTCCTAGCCCAGCAGTCCTGTCTTTACAATGGCAACATCGTAGTTCTCCCACTGTGGCCCTATAAGGACTACGACATAGATACCTTAAGGGAGGTGGCGAAAGCAGCTGGGGTACGTTTTTTTACTGCCAAAGAGGAAGAGGGCCTAAGGACCCACATTATGGTGGACAAAGACGGGGCCACCTTCATTCCCATGGAGGCAAACAAACCCCCTAAATCTTTGGACATCCTTAAACCCCTCTACATAATGCCGGTAAGGGGCCGGGACCTCATCCATCCTGAACTCGCCCTTTGCGGGGCCAAGATGGGCTTAGACGCCCTCATAGCCATAGAGGAAAGCATAGGGGCTACAGAGCGTTTTCTGGTCTCCATGAGACCCATTGAGCAGTTAGCTGTAGCCTATTGTGCCCAAAATGGAGCAGCTGTAGGTCTCGTGCCAGACGGGCACTCCCCCGGAAGGGGCGCCAACTGCCCTGAGGGAACTGTTTTGAGCTACACTATAGATACGCGCGATCTAAGGGTAAAGCGCTTCCAAGACCGGGTGGATTTTCCTGTGATCTTTAAAACTAACGAGGTATCTCGTTAAAAACTTGTAGCTTCAATATAACTAATTTTCAACTCACTCCAGTGCCATCTTGGCAAAAATCGGTATTTTAATTGTTAAATTGACGAGTTTTCATAACCATCTTGATAAAACTTTAAGTTCCTTTATTTAGCTTAAATTAGTTATGCCTTAAACCATAAGCAGTAAAATTTTTAAAAAAGACTAGCAATTTTAAGGCGCAGGCTAGGGATAACTAACGGATAACTAACTAATGGATACTTAATTTATAGCCGTCAACTGGAGAGTTAAACAAAAAAAGATTGCGAAAATTTTTATCTTTCTATTTTTCCTCTTAGAGGCCCTTTTTCTAAAAAACTTATTGACAAAAAACGTCTTTTTTTCATAGTCTTTATGAGAAAGGTTTCCACTTAAGTCTTTAAAATAGATAGAGAACTTTTTGCGCCTTTATACTGTAATATATAGAAAGGTCAAAGCGTACTTTTAAATTAGCATTCTTATCTTTACCAAAAAAGAGTAGCTAACCGAAAAAGACTTTTATCATCCTAGGTATCACTTCTATGAAATATTCGCCCTATAGCATGCGCCTGTGGCACCATAGAAATCTTTGGCCCTGGAAAGCCATAAGATGCTTTAGACCTTCTTTTACCCTCTTGGTGCTTTTAGTCTTTTTGTTCTGTAACGCTACCGCCTTTGCCCAGGAACAGGTGCCGGATGCAACAGACAATACTGAAGTTATAGACATATTACAAGATGAGGGTTCTAATACCACCCAGGTAATTATCACAGCTGACGATATTGCCAAGATGAAGGTCAATAAGATTGAAGACGTCTTAAATCAGGCCCCAGGGGTCTCAGCTTCTTCAACTTCGGTGGCAATCCACGGCTCACACAAGGTAAGGGTACTTTTAGATGGCACCCCCTTAAACGATCCCACCTCCAGCTATGGGGCCATTAACCTTGACCATATCTCTTTAAACTCGGTGGATAAGATAGTAATCATAAAAGATGCCGGCGGCCTCCACTATGGCCAGGATGCCACTGGGGGAGTCATCTTAATACATACTAAGAATTTCGGTGCTTCTAATAACTCAGGTCAGATCCGCGTGTGGGGCGGCAATTATGATACCTACCATGGGGATATGGACCTCATGTTCAATAGGGGGCTTTGGGGAATAGGCGTAAAAGGCGGCTATGAGAGAAGCCAAGGCTATAAGATAAATACCGATAGCGTACGCATCCGCGGAGGCTTTAAAGTCAGCCGACGCTTTGGCGAGGATAAAACCATGACCCTTTCTGTGGACTACCTTACAGAAAAAATGGGTTTCTCCGGACTGCCGGCCTATCCCACGCCCCACTCTCGCCAAAAAAGTGGAAACCTTACTGCCACCCACGCCACCACCTGGAAGGGCTTAGTAAACAATCTCTATTACAACCGCGGTGAAGTTAGGAACACCGATTTTTCGAGAAATCTTGACCAAGAGCTTACTGTGATAGATTACGGGGATTCCTTATCCTATACCTTCCCCTTGGGCCCGGGGGAACTCTCCTTAGGTGCCGGCTTTCGGGGAATTATGGCCAGATCCTCTGAATTCGGAAACCACCAAGAGTCCATAATACATTTCTTTTTCGCCCAAAGCCTAAAGATCCCCAGAACTAACCTTACTTTGCGGGCTGGAGCTCGCTACAACATAAACTCGGCTTTTGAAAACACCTTAAATCCTGAACTTAGCTTAAGCTACCAAACAAGCTTTTTGGAGGCCATATACAAGATATCAAGGGGCACCAATCTCCCTTCCTTCCAGCAGCGCTATAACCGTTCCAGCTCCACTAACCCGAATCCTTCTTTGGGAATAGAAAAGGCCCTTAACCAAAGCCTCACGGTAAATTTGTTCCCCACCGACTGGATAAATTTCCATGTGACCCTCTTCCACAATACCTTAGAGGGGCGTATTTCCTACATCCGCCCAGCTAACTATCCTATAGGCCGGTACGAAAATTTAGGCAAGACCCTCTATGAGGGTGTGGATTTCGGATTTACCTACAAGCCCATTGACCTTATTGAAGTAAGTGTTAACTATACCTATCTAAACGCCATGGATAAAGACATAGACCACTTTTTAACCAGCCGGTCCAGAAACTCCTTTAATGCAGAGCTGGTCTTCAAACCTACAGACGAGTTCATGGCTGCGGTGAAAGCTGACTACAAGAGCCGCGAATATAATGATAGGTATAACACCACTTATAATCCCTCCAGAATCCTCTACTCCCTGCGCGCCGAGCAAAGCTTCGGCTCCATAGTGGCCTTTCTGGATATCTCTAATATACTGGATAAAGAATATTTTTATGTAGACGGGCTTTTGGCTCCCCCGCGGATCTTCTTCCTGGGGCTAAAGTATAATTTCTAGTTTGATATTTAGACTATTTTTTTCTTTTGTTGTTACTTTTTTCTTATTTTTGTATTTCCTTATTTCATAATTTGTATTTAAAAAAACAAAGCCTCTGAGCTTAAAAAATTTTTTTGATGACCCTAGGCTTTTGGCAACATTAAATCCGTAAATTAATTAGCGGTCATGGTCAAGTAGCAAACCAATGGAGGTATGTTTTGTCCCGCTCTTTTAAAACCAGCTTGTCATCCACCGGGAGTTTTTGCAAGTCCTTTATGGTACTTGCACTAATCTCCCTTTTCCTCTTATTTTTTATTGCTCCTGTCCTCGCTTACACCTATGTGGACGATATAGGCCAGACACTAAACATCAATAGAGCCCCCAAGAGGGTGGTATCCCTGGTCCCAGGCGCCACAGAAACACTCTGCGCCATTAAGGCGGATAAAAGCTTAGCTGGAATTACAATGGACGACAGCTATTTCGAGTGTCTCATCGGAGTTCCGGCCGTGGGACCGGCATCTAAGCCCAATTACTCCCTGGTAAACTCTTTAAAACCTGACCTTTTAATAGTTCCCCCACAAGAGTATGAAAGAGCCCTAGCTGCCAGAGAAAACCAAAGATACCCCATCTTAGTCTGGGATAACCCCCAGACAGTAGAAGAGGCACATAGCCGTATAGAGGCTATGGGGGAGATCTTTGGCAAGAAAAAGGAAGCTTTAGAGGCCCTGGGGGAAAGCAATGATTTTTTAAACACCATATCTTTAAAGACCCAGAAGTTGCCACAAGGGGCCCAGAAAAGGGTCATGCGCCTGAGGGCAATAGAGGGGGGACTTGCCACGGGATCAGAAAATTCCATGGATACCAGTCTCATCCGGGCTGCCGGCGGCATCCCCCCAGAGATTCCAGGAGAAGGAATCGTAGCTTTAACTGGAGAGGAGTTTGTAAGGTTTAACCCCCAGTTTATTTATGCCTGCGCCGAAGATAGAAGCGCAATAGAGGCAGCCAGTAAAAAATCCCCCTTCTCCAGGGCCGATGCGATAAAAAACAAGGCGATAAGCTACTTTCCCTGCGCCTTGACCAACAGGCTTTCCGCCCATAGCGGCTATACCGCGGCCTGGCTAGCCAGTTCCATCTACTCTAAGGAGTACGGAATGGCTGCCAATCAGGCCCTCCCCCAGGAGGTTTTAGCCCGGCATCCGCTAACCATAAAGAATATTCCCTATATAAAAAGCGCCGAGGTGGTGGACTATAGGCTCTTTGACTTCATACATAGAACTTTAGTAATTGACTTTTCCTCCCCCCAAAACGTCGTCACCTCAGGTGAAGGCGCCTGGCATGAGGTTATCCACATTGGCAATTCCTCCTCTCCTCCCATGGTCTGGGGTATCCAGCACGAGGGAGGCTGGCAGGACGCGGAAGATGATGTCTTTACAGTCCTGGGGCTGGACCGGGCCAATACTAGCCTCATCTTCACCGGGGCCGATATGCGGAACCTGGTGGTCAAAAGTGCCAGCTACAAGGATCTGCACATAACAGCCCTGGTCACAGCCGGAGCCGAAGGCAATGCCCTAAGGACCAGCAAGGATCCTGGCAACTGGTATGACCCAGGGACCATAAATATCATAATCCTTTCCAGCCGCAAGCTCTCTCCGGCAGGGGCCACCAGCGCCATGATAGTGGTGACCGAGGCCAAGACAGCTGCCCTGTGGGACATGGATATCCGTTCCACCGAAAGCCCCAGGGAAAATCCAGCCACAGGAACCGGGACTGATGACATCATCGTAGTAACCGGAGGCAATGGCAGCCCCTTAGACTACACTGGAGGGCACGGTAAAGCCGGGGAGCTCATAGCCAGGGTGGTCTATGACGGAGTTACCGAGGCCTTAAAAAAGCAAAATGGAAAAGCCTTAAATAGAAGCATCTGGGAGAGGCTTAATGAAAGGCGAATAACTATAGAAGAATTAGGTCCGGCTTTTTCTAGCTCCGGGGCATATCCTAACCTTTCAACCGACATGGAACTACTTTTCTTGGACCCCCGCTACGCCGGCTTTCTAGAATCCGCCCTGGCTCTCTCCGATGCGCAAGGCATGGGTAATTTTCATGACACAAGCTCTTTTGACAGCGCAAGTTTAAAAATAGCCTCTGAAATCGCAGCCAGGGACCTTGGATCAATACAAGACCTAGTTACTGCCCCTGGCATACCTCCCCTCTTGGAAAAGGCCTTAAATGCCCTGGCAACGGGGCTGGTCTCTCGACAGTACTAAACTTAGCTCATTTTCTCTTTTCTTAAGGCTTATCCTAAGGGATAAGCCTTTTTTTAGCTCTTATTGGCTATGGCCGATAAGTGCTAAGAACTAGCCACCCTGTCTAAACATTTGGCTTTAAGGGCTATTTCTGCTAAAATAATACTTATTTCCCAATAGTAGTATTATACGAATGTAAAATTGTCTCATTGAAGCTAATGCACTACAGCCAAGGCGCCTCACCTATGGTTCCAATAGATTCCCCACACTAAAAACTATAAGCCCCCTCGTAAAGGTTCCAAGGAGCTAGAAACCATTAAATAGCTCACAAGAATATACAAGCAAATTTTGAACATATCCTGGCTTATATAGGGATTACTGATAAATTGACCGCAACATATGGGCAACCACTGCATTTTAGGGTAGCACATGAAATTTTTTGTCAAGGAACATCTCACAACGCCTTTATTTTTCGTGTCTGCAGTGATTATGCTGTTGATATCCCTTTATATCCGCACCTTGATGAATTCTACCAGCGATTTTTTGGAAAATAATATAGAATCCAGGCTCCTTGCCCTCTCCCGGCTGGCTGCAGTACAGGTAACTAGCGCAGAATTAGACCAGCTAAGGACCCCCCAGGACATGGAAAAGCCGGAATATGCCGCGTTAAAGGAGCGCCTCATAAAGTTCGGCGAAGAGGTGGACATTCTCTTTGTTTATTACATGCGCCTTACAGATGACGGCCAACTGTGCC
Source organism: Deltaproteobacteria bacterium (assembly GCA_031279515.1). Lineage (GTDB taxonomy): Bacteria > Desulfobacterota > Desulfarculia > Adiutricales > Adiutricaceae > JAITII01. The sequence continues at coordinate 32,541 of JAITII010000024.1, read as the reverse complement.
AGTTCATCATTGATAACGATCTAAGTGAAGACACTGTAGGCCTTTCCACAGAGCCCATTCCCGTAGAAGAAAGCCCTGAAAGCGCCTTTAATGGCATCGCTGCCACAGCTGGGCTAGGCAATTATTCGGAGGGCTACAGTGGACTTCTGTCCTCCTTTGCCCCTGTCTTTGACCCAGAAGGCAATGTGGTGGCTATTGCCGGCGTGGATATAACAGACGAAGCAGTCCTGCTCATGCAGGAAAGGATAACTACCACGGTAATCCTTTTAGTGGTTTCCATGCTCCTAGTCATTGCCAGCGGCTGCTTGGGCCTCTATTTGTACAACCGCAAGGCCAGGCAGTCCGAGTCCGCCAATATCTCCAAAAGCCAGTTTCTGGCCAACATGTCCCATGAGATCCGCACCCCTTTAAACGCCGTTATCGGCCTGTCTGACATAGAGTTGCAAAAGGATCTCCCAGAGGACTCCCGGGAAAGCCTAGAAAAGATCCACAAATCCGGGGTCAGCCTCCTTTCCATCATAAATGATATCCTGGACATCTCCAAAATTGAGGCCGGGGCCTTTAAAATAGTCCTCGTGGACTTCGAAGTTTCTTCCTTTATAGACGATGTTGTGCAGCAAAATATCATGCGCATCGGCTCTAAAATCATCAAGTTCTCTCTCAATATAAGTGAGGACTTTCCCATGGAACTCCACGGAGATGAAATTAGAATTCGTCAAATTGTATCTAATCTTCTTTCTAATGCATTTAAATATACAAAAGAAGGCACAGTTGAATTAAAAATATGGTCAATTATTGATAATGAGATAGCAAATTGTTATTTTTCTGTAACTGACAGTGGTATAGGCATTAAACCTAAGGACTTAAGCAGGCTCTTTAACGAATATGCCCAGCTGGACTCCAAGGCCAACCGCAATATAGAGGGAACAGGCCTTGGCCTTTCCATCACCAAAAAGCTCATCTCCTTGATGGACGGGAATATCACTGTGGAAAGCGAGTATGGCAAGGGCTCTATCTTCACCGTAGAAATTCCCTTGAAGATGGTGGGAACAGCTACCCTAGGCAAAGAAGTAGCCGGGGAACTGGAATCCCTCCATTACGGCTCGAAAAAAAGCAAGTTGAGCAAAAAAACTAATTTCTCCCGCTCCAAGTTACCCCCAGGTAGGGTCCTTGTAGTGGACGATCTAGACGTGAACCTGCTTGTGGCCAAAGGCCTTTTAAAGCACTACGGCCTTCAAATAGACACTGCCATAAGCGGCATGGAGGCCATAGAGAAGATAAAAGCTGTGGAAAACGGTCCTGAGGACCAGAAATACGACATCATCTTCATGGACCATATGATGCCCAATATGGACGGCATCGAGGCCACCAACATCATTCGAAATAATTTGCACTCCGATTACGCGAAAAATGTCCCCATAGTGGCCTTGACTGCCAATGCCATCGCAGGCTCCAAGGAGATGTTTCTAAAAAACGGCTTCAATTCCTTTATCTCCAAGCCCATTGATCTGGTGCAACTGGATGAAGAGCTCATCCGTTGGGTAAAGGAAAAATCTCAACAGATGGTAAGTGCCAAGCATTAGTTACAAGCAAAGCTTAGAGCTTGCCTTCTGGCCAAAGCCTTTATCATTTTACCAGCTAAATATATCTCATTGGAATAAATACTTAGGCCCAAAAGCTCAAATACTAAATATAAAAGCCGCCTTAGCCTATGCTTAATGGCGGCTTTTATATTTTAAAGGTAATTTATCTTGGCGGCTATTATACAAGTATTAAGTTTGCAAAAAAGCATGCGTGCTTTGAATATGGACGGCGGAGTGAAAACCGCATACTGATAAAAGCTACTACTTTTATTAACAACCGCCAAGATAATTGAGGTATTAATTAAATAGACCCTAATAGTAGGGGTTAAATAAAAGGTAAAAGGGAAAATCTTTAGGATTCGGTATTTAAACCGTAGACATTCGCTTTACTGGTGTCCGCAACCTCTGGGTTGGGGTCCGGACAATGCCCATCAAATTCAGCCTCATCGCTAAAGATGACCTCCATATGTCCGCGCATAACCTTAATCACATAACCAGCAATAAGGCCGGTTATGATTCCCCAGACAACAGTTGCAAAGCCCGCCAAGATATTGATTCCACTACCGACTAAAATGGCCCCGCCCACAAGCGACACCCAACCTCCAACTCCATGGAGCTGGTGAACGCCCATGACATCGACGACTCCAAGTTTTTTGCTCATAAGTGGCTGGAGGTAAGTAAAAGCCAAAGCGCTAAGGCTACCTGCCACAATGCCAATTACCAAGGATCCCCAGGGCCCTGTCAAAAGTAGACTGGAGCTACTTCCTACGGGACCTGCCAACATGGCATACATATAGACCAAGGGATTTATCTTTTTGCCCACGAGACGGCATGTTACGAAGGCCGCCAACATAGAGCCAAAACCCGACATGTAGCAGTTTGCCATAACAGATGTGGATTCTTCCAAAGACATGGTGGCTGTAACGAAAGAGGGCCATAAGATAAATAGTAGCATTGCCGCAAGAAAGGCGAAAGTAACACTATGTTTACTGGTAAACATAGGCTCATCAAAGACACGCTTTTCTCGGATGGCCAAGGCTATCCCCAAACCCCAGTAAGCGGCGAAAAGGTGGACTAAGATGCCGCCGCCGGGATCGGTTACTGGACCATGTGCCAGGTTGGGGATACCGGTAAAAAGAATATATTCCATCCCTATATAGCAAGGGGCAAAAAGAATGCCCAGTGGTATATAGAGCCAGGACTGGAGGGTGCCAACGAACACCCCGATGGCAATAACTAAGGTAATGGCGCAAACTACCCCAGCTATCATGATATTTTGAGACCAGGCCTCGGCTGGATTGCGTAGGATAATGAATTCCTGAAGTGCCATGTACACCAGAAATGTAGAGGCGGAGCATAAAATAGTAGCTAAACACACCCCCCATTCAAACTTCCGGATAAAGATCATTAAAAATGCCACAAGCATAAGCATAAACCAAATATTTTGGTTTTTATTATGCATTGCGGTATCCATAGGAGATCCTAAAACTTCGGCACCTAAGGCGACTGTGGAGATGAGGGCGGTCATACAGAACGCCATAATGAAAAGAGATTTTTTTAGCATTATTGAAACCTATCCTTAACTAGCTTTGAGGTTTTTCCAAAAGAAGGAACGTCGTTTTGCGGTGTGACTTTTGATATTGTTAGGCATAGGCCATTACTTTCTCAAGGTAATCGGCGTTAGTTGCCTGGGTTAAACCCATCTCTTCCAGGATGGGCAGGACTGCTTGAACTGAGCGCCCTTCATTGCCAATATCTAAATCATTTTGGGCCACGCCAGCTAAACCCTTGTCACTGGGCACAAAGGAGGTTATAAGGTTTGCTCCGGCAGTTAAACGGTCAGATAAACCTGATAACCCCTCTACATCCAATGAGGCAGGTATAAGGGTATGAGGAAATGAAAGCCTTAAGACTGCAATCATATCCAGTTCCCTTTGTCTGGCAAGTTCGGATGGCTTTTCAGGCATCCACTTGGGACTACTAGGGGGAGGCACAAAAGCCATGGCCCGAACCTGGGGAGCCGCCAACTCCTTCATAGCTAAAATGGAATTGGCCAGGTCCTTGGCACTTTCACCGACACCACAAAGGACTCCTTCTTCAACTAAAAGTCCGGTCTTTTTAGCTTCCAATTTTGCCTGCCAGCGGTTTTCATAACTCTGACCGCTGCGGAGTTGAGCGAAAAGAAACGGGCTGTGAGTCTCCTGGTAGCAGGCATACCATAAGGCTCCGGCTTCGCGGAAAAGGGCCAAACCATAGGAAGGAACCAAGCCGGGGGAGATCATGACTGGGACGCCCGTCCTTTTCCGAACATCCAATATGAGCTCAGCTGTGCTTTCCAAGTAACTCCTCTTATCCACATCAGGATCCTCTCCCATGGTAAGATCTATGAGGTTCACTCCTTGGTCTACAAGGGTTTGGGCAGCACTCACAATCTCAGCGTTTGTCTTGCGGTATCTTACAGAATTTGGATTTGACCGGCGCCAAGCGCAAAAGAGACAATCATTTCGGCAGATGGTCGATAAATAGACAAATCCATAAGTATAAATTAGATTGCCGGAATATTGCTCCCTCATTATTTGAGCGGATTTGTATAATGCTTCTCTTTCATCTTGCGAGTATGGAGTGAGAAGATATTCAATCTCATTGGATACTAAGGAATCCTGATTTAGGGATTTGCACAATAGCTCTGTATATCTAGGGCGCATAGTATTCCTCTCTGGTTGATTTTTTGAGGAAACTACCGTATGCCCGACTAAAAAAAGTCTGCCCGTATTTTTCTAATTTCCAGTCCGGTATGCGGCACTTGGAACAGGTGCAGCTGTAAAACTTATTGCGGAGCCATCTGGCTGCTCTACTGTTGCGCGAGTTACGAATGCTGTATGTTTCTCCGCAATGAGTCGTAAGAGTAGCTATTTCACCTTTGAGCTCGATGGTTTTGAGTCCGTGTAGCCTACCGGTTCTGGAGGGCCAGAGCTTAATCTTATCCAATAAAGAGAAAAGAGTATTTTTCTTGCGGTAGTATCTTTTGGCTACCCTCTTGGTATTAATATTTTCGACCATACTACCCTCATGTTAGTGGAAAATTAAATATGCGCCGTTGAATCTAGCTTTAAACTATCATAGGCAATGACGCGAAGAGTTATAACACGAATAATCAAAATTGGCGGAGAGCCCGGGTGTCCCGCCCGGCTGCGCAGATTTAGAGTCTGCGTGATCAATTAGCGATCCGCTCTCCATATAGTGAATAAAACAAACGATAAATAACAACTTAAAAACGTAAACCTGGAGTTTAAGGTAAAGGGTACGATAAAGCATATCTTTGGTCGTAATCTTCGTTGCAAAGTCCAGCTAACATAGATGCCGTACCCATCATTAAAGGTTCATGAAAAAGCCTGGGTGGTGTTTCATTCCACAACCAATTTTCTGGCCAGGACAGAGGGACTCCAGGGGCAGAAACAATGGGAGTAACCTGGCAAAATATGTTTTGCATGGTCTCCTCGGAAAGGATGTTCTTTTGTGGCACTGATTCGAAAATAAGAAGATCACGATTATGCAAAAGAGTTTTTTCTAAATCTGTGTCTTTCAGCAAGATATCCACTTCAGGGAGTATTTTATAAAGGGAAATACTTCGCGCTTGGCTGATATCATAAACCACAGGGTGGGCGCCCAGCTCTAAAAGCCTTTCTGTGGCAAAATACCCAACTGGACCAAGGCCTAAGACTAAGACCTGTTCTCCTTTAAGACTTCCTCCATTTAACATCTCCAACGCTGCCACAAAAATACGGGATGATGCTGGATTACTGTGGATTACGCGGTCGGCGTTCAAATTTCGAGCCACAAAATCAGAATCATTGGAAAACGTATAAATATCTGCACCCCATTGTTCTGCTTGTTTGAAGCCATCATCACCAATTTGATCCATGACTTTCGCATCAACTCCCATGATCTTTCCAACGCTTGCTAAAATTTCTAAAAAAGCATCATTAGAGTCATCGTCGGAAGTGATCTTGATAACTGCTAACTTTTGTCCGCTCAGCTTTTGCTCCAAAAATTCAGCGTCCATATCCCATGCCCTTCCAGACAAAGTGAAGATGTCGCAGTTCAAGTAATGAGACAAATAATTGCTGATATCCTGGGATGATAAAGTTGTTTTTAAGTCTTGGGATCTAAGGCAAGTCATAAGAGCTCCTTAATTTGAAAGTTGGAATGAAAACTTTCAGGCAAGGCTCCTAAGGGAGGTAAGTAATACGCCCCCTGGATAAGCGTTCCAAATTGAAGCCAAGACTCGACAAATGAACGCATATTTACAATTGAGATACAATTGTTACTCCCATAGAAGGGAGGTCATAGAGTCGTCGCCAAAGTCTAAAGGCTTTAAAAGCCTCTTTAAGTACCTCATTGGCATTGAAAGGGTTTAATGGGTCAACTTAATATTGGGCTCTATTTACATAAGTAATGCCCACAAAAAGCTAAAAATTGTCTACAAGATCATCACAGTTCCCTATTACAAGATTGAAAATTCCCATTAAATTAATATATTTCTACGGAGTGTAAAATCTTCATAAAATCACCTTGACAATCTTAAGGTGAGTTAATGGCTAAAGTTCTCCCTGAAGATGGTGCCAACGGGGAGAACTTTAACCCACAAAGGTTTTTTCATGCCGTGAAGGCATCACTTTAAGTTCCAGTCAAAAACTTAAAATGAATCATATCATCTGAAAAGAGAGCCAATCTATCAGGATAAAATCTAAGGTAGATAAACCGGGATTGTGAACTCACAACCATTGAAAGGAGAAATGATGGCAACAACAACCCGGTAAATGTATCCCGATAGCTTCCAGGGTTTTGACATATGTCAAAGCACTCTGAAATTCAAAAAAGATCAAAACGTAGAAAATCGGGACTGTCTGATTATGTCCCCATGTAAGCTATAAAATACCAAAGTTAATTAGACAATTACCGAAGTATCCTAAGTATTATTAAAAAATAATAAAGCCTGGGACTTTCTACGTTTTGATCTTAAAAAGGCAAAATTAGCAAAAAAGACAATCTGAACCCTAAAAAAGCCTCTGAAGCTACCCGAAAAGTCGGCTTCAAGGTTAGAAAAAAAGATTTCTAGGCTCAAGAAAATGGAAGTTCAAGCGCAAAAAAGTTTTTTTCATGCAAAAATCTTTTTTGCCTTTTTTTCTCTGCTAAAAAATCAACTTGACAGCCCAGGTTGCTCTGGGCCTTTCAGGCTGAGCTAAAAAGTAAGCAAAACATATGCCAAGGCCGTAAAGATGGCTATTTAAAAGAATTAGCGCTTACCCCGGGGTCTATCAAAAAGCATAATATACAAGCCTTTTTAAAGGGTTTTTCAAGACCTTTAGTTCCTTAGCCAACCCGGAAGCTTAAGGATTCCTTTTAGAGGGTATTTAGTGAAAACTCTTGTAGCTACTTGCATTTTTTGAAAAAATAGTCTCTAAACGAGGTCTTCTAAAAAAAATGTATATATAATAGTTTCTAAGGCGCATGGACCACATTAACTTATAAAATTATTATTTTATAAGTATAATAACTTTCTAATTTGTTTTTATAAATATTTTTAGTATAATAGTTTCATTCCAAGCTTTAAATATCGATATAAAATCTTTATAATTAACTTTAATTCTTGTTAAGACTTTATATAGCTAAAATATAATAATTAACCTAATCATATTTTGGCATCTAGGATATTTAGTCATTCAAAAAAAATTATCTACAATATATAGAAACATTAATTCTAAATTATGGACGAATGAACATTTGATCTAGCTCAAAATAAGTTCGCACTTCGAACATGTAACAAAAATGTTTGTCATTTTTGTTACAAAACCAACAGTAATTCTTAAAAATGGCAAATACACAAGGACTTTTATTGTATTAAAAATGATACAAGCCCAAACTGTTGGGGTGTTTTGTTTCATTTTTAACCCAGCTTGGCCGACCTCATGCCCCATAATAAATAGCTTTTGAGAATTTAGGATTGGCTCGAATCTTGCTAGATAACAATTAGCAATTTACTTAAGATTACCACTCTTAAGTAAAAAGCAAGACTTTCAAAAAACTCGCAAGATCTTACCAAAGAGCTTATCGAGAGCCGAAAGAAAAAAATGTGAAAAATGAGAGGCTTTAAAGAGGCCCAATAAAACCAAGCTGGTTTTCCCATTGAGCTCTTTTTGGCCTCGCCAATGATCCATGAACCCCATTTGCAAGTCGAGTATTTAAGGAGGTACTTCAATATGGGCAAAGCGGAAATCTACGCCAAGTTAAAGGACGCTATCGTAAACTTAGATAGCGATGCGGCGGAAGCGGCTTCCAAAGAGGCCGTATCAGCAGGCCTAAACCCGGTGGAATGCATCGGGGACGGGCTTTCTGCCGGTATGCAGGTAATTAGCGATCTGTTCGATGATGGCAAGGCTTTCGTGCCGGAACTTATGTTGGCGGCCGAGGCTTTTGAGAAGTCAGTAAAGATTCTCACAGCCTCTCTGCCTGCTGGCAGCGCCGGAGCTTCGGCTGGTAAAGTGCTTCTGCACACAGTCGAGGGCGACGTGCACGACATCGGCAAGAACATCGTCAGAACCATTCTAAGCGCCAACAACTTCGAGGTTATCGACCTCGGTCGCAACGTGCCAGTTAGAACAGTCATCGAGAAGGCCCAGGAGCTGAATGTCGACATCATCGCAGGATCAGCTCTTATGTCCACCACCATGCCTCGCCAGAGGGAAGAGGTGGCTCTTTTGAAAGAGAAGGGTCTGCGTGACAAATACATCTGTATCTACGGCGGAGCCCCTGTCACCAAAAAGTGGTGTGACAGCATAGGCGCCGATGGGTACTCTGACTCCGCGACCGACACTCCAATCATAGCCAAAAAGCTTTTGGCCCAGAAAAAAGGAAGTTAACATGCAAGCTATTGCCAAACCGGTTTCCGTCTTTGACGTCTATGACCGGGCCAAATCCGGGCCCGAAATGGCTGAAGCCGATTGGGATTTTGGGGTGATCCCCACTGTCGCCAAGAAGCTCAAAGAAAAATACAAAATCAAAATGGACCCCAAGGTCATGATCCCTGAGGACAAGACCCTCATCGACACTCTTTTCCAAGCTGGAGTGGACATGTTGGTGGAATGCGGCGTTTACTGCATCGATACCAATAGGGTTATCAAGTACACCAGGGACGAAGTCCTGACGGCTATTAAGAACGCCCCCAGGCATTTCACCTTTGGGGAAGACCAAGAGGCCATTAACGTGGTGGAGCGTCCTTACAACAGCCCTCTGCCTCCGGTCATCCAGGGAGGCCCCACAGGCTCTCCTTGCTCTGAGAAATACTTTTTAGCCATCCATCAGTCCTATGCCCAGGAGCCCATCTGCGACACCATAGTCAACGGCGTCCTCCAGACAGTGTTAGGCAAGGATCCTGTGCCTGAGTCTCCTTGGGAGATTATGGCGGTCCGTTCGGAACTCTTGCAGGTGCGTGAAGCCATGAGCAGAGCTGGCCGGGCCGGCATGGGATTGTAGGGCAGCGAGACTTCTTTAAGTCCGGCTGGCGTCATCGCCTCGGACTTCTTAGGAGGCATGAGGCCTTCCGACTCCCATGAGGTGTCCCAGCTAAATGAGCTCAAGATCGACGTAGGTGCGTTGATCGTAGGTGGCTACTACGCATTATCGGGACAGTGTGTCATGGTCGAGCAAATGCCCATTTTCGGCGGTTATTCCGGAGGTCTGGAAGAGACGGCGATCGTGGACGTGGCTACTACCCTGAACACCTTTGTTATGATGCAAGGGACCTGGCATTTAGATGGTCCTGTTCACGTCCGTTGGGGCATCACTACAGCCAGAGAGGCTCTGGCGGTAGCAGGCCACGCGGGAAGAGCAGTCGAAGAAAATACCCACATCTTGTCCGGCAACCAGTACTACACCCTGGCCGGACCCTGCACGGTTATGTGTCTCTTAGAGACAGCTGCCCAGAGCATAACTGACACCGCCAGCGGACGCGAAGTCCTCTCCGGCGTCGCCTCTGCCAAGGGCGTCTTAACCGATATGTTCACCGCCATGGAAGCTCGCTTCATGGGCGAAGTAGCCCACGGAGTCGCCGGCATGGATCTCCACCAGGTGAACATTATGTTGGACAAACTGGTATCCTTGTACGAAGGTAAGTACAAGACAGCACCCGAGGGAAAACCCTTCGACGAGTGCTATGACCCAGTTACCTTGATCCCCACCGAAGAATACGTTGGAGTTTACAACGAAGCCATAAAGATCATGACTGATCTGGGGCTTAACTACTGGAAGTAATTTAAAGTCTTAGGTAAATACTAGGCTTAAATGTTTACTTGCCTATTTACTATTGTTGCAGCCTGGGTTTTAAGCCCAGGTTGCAGCATTTAAAGCTAGATTATTTTATAGGCTTGATTTTTTTTAAGCGCCTTAAAGAGCATGCTCTTTACTTTAAGATTTTAGCCACAAACTCATATATTGGTTAGCACTTACCAATAGGAATGGCCAAAGGTGTTGGCCAAAGCGCTTTAGGTCGTTTTTATATGAAAGCTCATAAAAATAAACAAACTCCTATGGGCATAGTTCATGAAAAATATTGTAGTTCATTTGGATAAAAATGATGGAGAGGCCAAAGCCAAGGAATATTTTATGGATATTTGCGGCCTATATAGGCGCAAGGATATTAGCCCGCGTCTTTTGGAGGAAAGCCTTACCACTTTAGAAGATATTTACGAGCATATTGATATAAATGCAATCTTTTCAAGATATGACTGGAATTGTATAAAGGGTGATAAACTAATTCTAGACAATGTAACTTTTACTTGTCCTATCATTTCCACGATTCCAAGCCAAGATATTTTAGAAATAATCATTTATTTGTTAACAATTGGTGACATAAAACCAACTAACGAAAGAGTTTTGTATCAAGTATACCAAGACATGTGGCAGACGGCATTTGTTGACGTTGCCAGAGATTTATTGCAAGAGCACATTACAAAAACCATTTCTTATGAGACTTTTGCCATCTCAGACACCTTTGGACCAGGGTTTTTCGGAATGCCCGGCTCTGATACTTTGAAATTTTTTGAGGTCTTGGAGGCTGACAAGATAGGAGCCACCATAAGACCAGGGGGGCTTATGATTCCAGTTAAAAGCTACGCAGGATTTTTTCTGGTTACTAACAAACAGGAATCATTATCAGCAAAAGATTGTGATAATTGTCTTTCCAGCAAAAAAACATGCAGTTACTGTAAAAGTGGAAGACAAATGGGTGCTGCCTTAGAGATGGAGCTAATGAAATGTGACCCTTATAAGAGGCGTAATATCCTCCGTCGTCTATTGCACTCAATGAGAAAAAAATAAAGATAGCTCTTTTTCAGCTAGCGGAAAGTACCTATGGACTTATAATTGTAAAATAAATACTACTACTATAGCATAGGGGCATTTTTCTAAATTTTTTGACTGTCTCTGCCTTAGGGTAAAGGTCTCTTGAAACCTTTGTTCCACCGGGTGCCAACTAAATCCTTGGAAAACAAGACCAAGGGGAAACTCATAGAAAGACTTAAAAGATACTTTCTGAAGACCTCTACGATTTCGGACCCAACATTGCTGCTGAAGCGCTAAAAGGTTCACGCTCTAAAGCTCAGCTCTGAGATGCTAAGGCGGTTAATGGCCTAAGTAGCACCTCTGGGAACACAAAGAAGCTGCAAGCCAAATAGATACTAGCGGGCACAACTTCTTTGAACCGGAACTCTCACTGGATTACTTGATATCAATCGTAGAGGAAACGAGACTCTTTACGTCAGGTTCTAGTAAGGAGATTTAATGGTAGTGATCCTGGACTGTTTCATCCGCTATATCTAGTGTCATGGCCATCCTGTGGACATAAAATCTCTTGAGTGTTCCAATTCCTAGGGGCTTGGATAAATGCGGTACAAAGCTCATAAAAGCAAAGCGTGCCCTAAGCTAAGGTGCGTAAAAAAGGGTTGGCGCGTTCCGGGCGCGCCAAGTCCAAGGTTTACTTTTGAAAATATCACCGGATTGATCCGGCCAATAAGTTCTTGGAAAAGATTTTTCTATCCAAGCACAACAGAGGCTTGGTGGGCAGAAACTTAAATGCTATCTTTCAGTATCCAGGCGGATAGGTCTGGACCGGAAGCGCGAAAAGCGGTCATAAAGCGCTCCAAGGTACTTGCGTGGCAGAGATTGACTGCAGACTTTAAGGTCAAATTCAAGTGAAAATATGGTTAAATACTTAAAATATTCGATAAGTAATATGAATTAAAAATAATAAGTTTTTAAAGTAATCATATTATAAAACTTTTACCATTCTTAGGCACCCCCTTAGGGGATATGATTAGAGCCTCCTAGAGTGAGATATTCTTCATTGTTGCTACATCGCTTGACAAAGCTCAATTAATATATTAATTTTGATAAGAGAATCAACATAGTTAAAACCATTTTTGAAAGACAACAATAGAGGGTTTTTTGTATTCTCAGACTTCTCCGCAGGAAATTCAACCCTATCGAAACAAAACTAACCAATATTTGGTATTTTTTTGACTCCAGCAAAATTTGTAACGCAAGTTAATCAACCCTAATAATTATTGGGACATAACCACATGAAAGATAACAAAAAAGAATTGGAACGAGCTGAACTTCACCGAACAATATGGTCTATTGCCAATGATTTGCGTGGAAGTGTAGATGGCTGGGATTTTAAACAATATGTTCTTGGAATGTTGTTTTATAGGTTCATTTCGGAAAACCTTACAAATTACATAAATTCAGGAGAACATGAAGCTGGTGACACAAAATTTGATTATACAAAATTGTCAAACAGTGCTGCTAAAAAAGCTAAAAAAGAAATAGTTGAAACCAAAGGTTTTTTCATTCTTCCCAGTGAGTTGTTTGAAAATGTGTTAAAACAAGCCCATAATGATGATAATTTAAATGAAACTCTTGAACGAGTCTTTAAAAACATTGAATCATCTGCTAGAGGTTATGAAAGTGAACATGACTTTGACGGACTTTTTGCAGATATTGATGTCAACAGCAATAAATTAGGAAGTACAGTAGCAAAACGGAATGAACGCCTTGTGAAGCTCATGAATGGCATAAGTGAAATGAAACTGGGTGATTACCAGGACAACACCATTGATGCTTTCGGCGATGCCTATGAATACCTTATGAGCATGTATGCAAGTAATGCTGGTAAATCAGGAGGCGAATTCTACACACCTCAAGAAGTGTCTGAGCTTTTGACAAGGTTAACTCTTGTTGGCAAGACTAAAGTCAATAAGGTCTACGATCCAGCATGTGGTTCTGGATCATTACTTCTCAAATTCGCCAAAATACTTGGTCAAAATAAAGTCCGTCAGGGTTTTTTTGGTCAAGAAATCAATATCACTACTTATAACCTATGCCGTATCAACATGTTTCTTCATGACATAAATTATGACAAGTTCAATATAACACATGGAGACACTCTAACTGACCCTCAACATTGGGATGATGCACCTTTTGAAGCCATAGTTTCAAATCCTCCCTATAGTATTAAATGGGAAGGCAGCGATAATCCATTGTTGATCAATGATACAAGGTTTTCTCCAGCAGGAATTTTAGCTCCAAAATCCAAAGCTGATCTTGCATTCATCATGCACAGCTTATCATGGCTTGCAACTAACGGCACGGCAGCTATTGTCTGTTTTCCTGGTATTTTATATCGGAGTGGAGCAGAGCAGAAAATTCGTAAGTATTTAGTTGACAACAACTTTGTGGATTGTGTGATTTTACTTCCTGCAAATTTATTCTTTGGTACAAGTATAACAACTTGTATTATGGTTCTTAAGAAGTCTAAACGTGGAAACAGTACTTTTTTTATTGATGCCAGCGCGGAATTTATTAAAGTAACAAACAACAACAAACTAACAGATGGTAATATTGCCAACATTTTAAAAGTATTTACTGAAAGACAAAATATTGACCACTTTTGTAAACTAGTTGCAAATAGTGAAGTTGCAGCTAAAGATTATAACTTAACTGTAAGTTCTTATGTGGAACAGAAAGATACACGTCAAGTTGTCAATATCAAGGCTTTGAACGCAGAAATAGAAAAGATTGTTCAGCGAGAGAATTTACTAAGAGTAGAAATTGATAAGATTATCTCAGAGATTGAAGGTGTACATCCATGAAAGCAGTTGATAGTCTTATACAAGAGTTAAGTCCTACGGTTGTAAAATATTTACTACTAGATGAAGAAAGTGGTGTATGATGTATTCATTTTGGCCAAATATACACTTATTTCGGTATTTTTACCGATATCAAAAGTTTAAAGCACTTGGAAATGGTGCGCGTTGTGATTTGAATCCAGAGGTGGTTAAAAACTAATCTATTTCAGTATCCTCACCGTGAACAAAACATAATCGTTTTAATTTTTGACATTTTCGATACCTTAACAACAGACCTCACTTCAGAAGTACCAGCTGATATAAATGCTAGACGCAAGCAATACGAATACTATCGAGACAAGTTGCTTATCTTCAGGAGGGCACAATGAGCTACAACATCATCATACAAACTGATGAGGAAACTGTTGTTTCTGAGTATACACCAATTAAAGATAAATCTGGTTCTTATCAAAGTGAATATGAGCTTGAACAAGATTTTATTGCCCACTTAACAGAACAAGGTTATCAATACTTAAACATCAATAATGAAACGGATCTTAAACAAAACCTGCGAGAGCAATTAGAACGTCTGAATGGCTTAACTTTTTCTAAAAACGAATGGGAGCATTTTTTTAAAGAAGTTATTTCAAATCAGAATGAAGGTATAGTAGAAAAGACAAAAAAAATTCAAGAAGATTTTGTTCAACTTCTAAGACGAGATGATGGAACTACTAAGAATATCAGACTAATCAATAAGAAAGAAATACACGAAAATAGCCTTCAGGTTATTAATCAATACGAGCAGACAGGAACCCGTCAAAATCGATATGATGTTACCATTCTCGTTAATGGACTGCCATTAGTGCACGTGGAACTTAAACGTAGAGGTGTCGCTCTCAAAGAGGCTTTTAACCAAATAAAACGTTACCAACGTGACAGTTTTTGGGCTGGAGCATCACTTTTTGACTATGTGCAACTCTTTGTCATCTCCAATGGAACTGAAACCAAATATTACTCCAATACTACACGTGAAAGTCACATCAAAGAACAAGATGCAGGAGGTAGGAGCAAGAGCAAAAAAACCAGCAATAGCTTTGAATTCACCAGTTATTGGGCAGACGCTAACAATAACCGTATTCCTGACCTTGTTGATTTCACCAAGACTTTTTTCAGCAAGCACACTTTGCTTGCCATATTGACTCGTTATTGCGTCTTTACAACAGAAAACATTCTTATAGTAATGCGTCCTTACCAGATTGCAGCTACAGAACGAATTCTCAATCGTATAAAAATATCTTCAAGCTATGACAAAAAATTAGGGACTACTGAAGCTGGCGGATATATATGGCACACTACTGGTTCAGGCAAGACCTTAACTTCATTTAAGGCTTCACAATTAGCGTGTGAGCTTCAAACTAAAGTTCCAATAGATAAGGTTATCTTTGTTGTTGATAGAAGAGATCTAGACTATCAGACAATGAAAGAGTATGATAAGTTTGAAAAAGGTGCTGCGAACAGCAACACATCAACCAACAAACTACGAAAACAACTTGAAGACCCAAATGCCAAGATTATTGTTACTACTATCCAAAAATTAGACAGATTCATAACACACAATGTAAATCACGAAATTTACAAAAGTCATCTAGTTTTAATATTTGATGAGTGTCATCGTTCTCAGTTTGGACAAATGCGAGCTAATATCGTCAAATCATTTAAAAAATACCATATTTTTGGTTTTACAGGTACACCTATTTTTGTAGCAAATGCCAAAGGTAAAGGTGATGTTGATCTCACTACCACTGACCAGATTTTTGGTGATAAACTACATACCTACACTGTTGTTAATGCCATTGATGATCAAAATGTACTTCCTTTCAGAGTAGAATTTTTAAACACAATTAAACGTCCAGATGATGAATCAAAAGTTAACGTCAATAACTATAAAGCTGCATTAGGAGCGCCGCAAAGAATCAAACTTGTGGCAGAATATATCCTAGAGCACTTTGATCAAAAAACTAGTAGGAATAGTTCGTATAGTATTCAAGGCAAACGACAATATGGCTTCAATTCAATTTTTGCAGTATCTTCCATTGACATGGCTAAAAAATTTTATTCTGAACTAATGCGACAGATCCAAGAAAATAGTAAAGACCTTAAAATTGGCATTATTTTCAGCTACAGTGCAAACGAAGACGACCCAGAAGAAGGAATTCTTGAAGAGGGACTTGACCCTGACAACTTAGACAAGCTTGATAAGACTTCACAAGAATTTCTAGATAACGCAATCAGTAACTATAATAGGATGTTCAATACATCTTTTAGTACTAAAGGTGACAATTTTCAAAATTATTACAAAGATATTTCCGATAGAGTAAAAAAACGAGAGCTTGATTTGTTAATAGTTGTAAACATGTTTTTAACAGGATTTGATGCAACTACATTGAACACACTCTGGGTTGATAAGAACTTGTCATCTCATGGGCTAATGCAAGCATTTTCACGAACAAATCGTATTTTAAATTCTGTTAAGACATTTGGAAATATCGTATGTTTTCGTGATATCAAAAAGGAAATGGATGTCGCACTTGCACTTTTTGGTAACAAGGACGCAGGTGGAATACTTCTTTTAAGACCCTACAACGATTATTATTATGGTTATAATGATAAAAATGGTAACCATGTAAATGGCTACCAAGAGCTCATAGACGATTTAAAGAATCAATTTCCTCTAAATTCTCCAATACTTGGAGAACAAAACGAAAAAGACTTTATCAATCTTTACGGTTCAATACTTCGCTTAAAAAATATACTGCATGCTTTTGATGAGTTTCGTGGAAATGAAATATTGTCAGAAAGAGAATTTCAAGACTACCAAAGTAGATATCTTGACTTATATGATAAATTTAGTGGAAAACACGAAAAATGTACTCAGACAGTTCACGATGACATTATTTTCGAAATAGAATTAATAAAACATGTTGAAGTAACTATTGATTACATTTTATTGCTGGTAGCTCGATATCACCAAGGACACTGCGAGGATAAAGAAATACTTGAAACTATTCAGAAAGCTGTTGACTCAAGCACTCAACTTCGCAGAATAAAATATTTGATCGAAAAATTTATAGAAATAATTGATCCAGTTCAAGATGTTGATTTTCAGTGGGAAATGTTTATCAAAGAAAACTTTGAAAAAGATATTTCTGCCATAATTAAACAAGAAAATCTTAAAGATAAAGAAACCCACCAATTTATCGAAAATTCTATTCAGGATGGAAATCTAAGAATGACAGGTACTGAAATTGACAGTCTGCTTCCTCCTGTCTCTAGGTTTAGCGAAGATGCTAACAGAGCAGCAATGAAAGAAAGAGTTATCGATAAACTTAAACTTTTTTTTGATAAATTTTTTGGTCTTTTATCTTGAAATATTATTAAGCTTCATCACTCTTATTCGTCTTAATAGTTAGAGATATAATTTTTGTTATCTTTGGTTACGAAAAATTAGAACTAGAACCCTTTGACTCTTCCACTCACAAGAAGCTTTAAATGTTGCCATAATCGCAAGTAAACCTATTTCCTGGTTTTTTTTGATTTTAATTATTGCTAATTACCTCATATAAAGATGTCTGTTTCTCCGTCTACATCTCCTTTGATAGCTATGGCATAAAAAAATGATAAAAGTGCTAAAACCCCACTGTTTTCCAAAAGATTCTGTTTTACTACTAGATATTAGATAAAAATCTAAAATATGTACAATGAATTGATTTTAAGCACTTTCAAAGAAAAATTCTTCTAAAAGCCCTAAGACCTTTGGTGGGCCTTTATGCTGCTATGCATATAATAGCTTTCACCTGGAAGCCTCTTCGCCTCTTTTCCCCATAGTAAGCCCAATATTGAATCGGTTTGTCATGGACACTATGACTTAGGATCTTTTTGGGGCATTTTGTCTTTCGCAAAGCGGCTAAAGCTTGTGGAGTTTACCAGAAGGGCGGAAAGGGGCTCAGTGAGGCCTAAGGAAAGTCGATCCCCAAAAAAGCGAAAACGGCTTTCATCAAGCCAAAAGGCCTGAGGCCCTGGCCTTAGGAAAAAGCCTTGAGCCTTAACCCTAGCAAAACCTTGGCCCCAAAAGTCTTAGAAAAAAAAGAGAGCAATATTTTTTCCCTATCCAGGCAAAGATACTACATATAGCCATATTTATATTATAGCATACTAATTAATGAGTCCAGAGGATACTTAACAGGCTAAATGGTTTGTAGGCGAGCTAAAAATAACTTGACATTTCATAAAGCTATACTATACTGTTGCATAAATTCCTTTTAAAGGGTTTTTAGCTGGTTTTGGGGGCAGGAGATACTTCGTTTTTGGAATGGGAGAGGGGGTATTCTCTTTCCTTATCGTTCCGGAGGTGCTCTGTGACTAAATGCTTAACCAGTTTACGTTTTAAGCTTTTTCCCAAGTTTTTTGCAATGTCTAGTATCATTTCCAAGTATTTCCTTAGGCCTTGCTTAAATGCTCAACAAGCTCTAGCCGTTTTTTTCTTGGCATTCTGCCTAGCTGCGCCTTTTAGCGCTTCCATGGCATTTGCCGATGAAGAAAGAGTGATCGCGGCAAGTTATCCGGTATATCTTTTTACTCGTTACCTAAATCAAGGGAGGAACCATTTTGATGTTGAGCTCTTAACCAGCCCAGGTACTGGCTGCCCCCATGAGTTCAATCCAAGGCCAGAAGATTTAAAAAGGCTTTTTGAGTCTGAAATCTTGGTCAAAAACGGTCTTAATCTGGAAATCTACCTGGACAGGGCCTTAAACGCTGCCAATGAGAAAATTTTTATAATAGATGCCTCAGTGGGCGTTCCGACCCTTCCCAACGACCGCCAAAGGGTGAAAGTGATTGGAGACCCAACAAGTGCAAACACGGATCCTAACCCACACGTCTTTTTCTCAGCAGAAAACGCTGCCATCATGGCAGAAAACATAGCCAAGGGCTTAATTGAGAAAGACCCTGAGGGAGAGAGCCACTATAATGAGAGGCTAAAGCTCTTCAAGGAATCCTTAGAGCCTATCAAAAAAAAGATGCAGGAGTTCAAAGACTCGCATCAAGGTTACAAGGTGGTTGCTAGCCACAACTTTATTGACTATTTCACTGACGAGCTAGGACTTGTGGTCTTGGCGGACATTGAGCCTGAACCAGACGTAAGCCCGTCCCCAGCCAGGCTCAAGGACCTTACCCGGATAATCCGCGAAGAGAAAGTCTCTGCCATCCTCTTAGAACCTGAGGCTGACATAAACCAGGCAAACACCCTTGGAAGAGAGACAGGGGCGCCTGTGGAAGTCATAGACCCAGCCACAGCTGGAAGTGCGGATCCGCCTGAGGACTACTTTCAGCAAGTCTTAATGAGCGACATTGAAAAGCTCAATAAGATTTTGCCGGTGAATGTTCCTGGCAAATGAGAATCTCGGATGATTCTAGGCCGTAAGAAGATTTAGAGAGCCTTTCGAAATTTTAGACAAATCTTCTGATTCTTCAAATGGTTTAGATGCTTTATGAAAGCCCATGGAGAGATGGGCTGGATAAAAATAGGCAACTTAATTGTCTATAGCCTTTGTCGAAATATCAAGACAGCTTTTATTTTCTTATGCTTTTAGGGCTTTTATGTCTTATAGGGTTTAGGGCTGTTATGTCTTATAGGATTATTAGGATTTAGAGCCTTTCTCGGTTTAATGGTTTTAAAGCTCATAGATGGATGTCTAAATTTCGATCTGTTAAAACACAGATCCCTAAGTTGTATTTCATGGGACAAACATAAAGACACTTTTGCCTTGAGGCTGATTTTATACCAGTAAAAGGCCAATAATAAGGCTAAGGTAAAGTCAAAGGCAAGGTTATAGCCAAAGCCGAAAATAAGCCAATAAAAGCCCTTGAAGCTAGGGCTAACCCCCCCTATTTGCTTGGATCTTTCCAAGTTTAAAATGGGATCGCTAATAAAAGTCGTTCTAATTTACGGCTTAGAACTATCAGAATACTTTTCATTTAGGCTAAAATGCCAAAGAAACGATGAGCCTATGTTAAACAAAAACACTCCTGAAATATATGTTGACTCTTATGAGGATAATGCAGTGGTCATCAAAGATATGGGGGTCTCCTATGGGAGCTTTGACATCTTGCGAGACGTGACGGCCACAATACCCGAGAAAAAGCAGACAGTTATTATAGGCCCCAATGGGGCAGGCAAGAGCACGCTGGTCTTGGCTATCTTGGGAGCTGTTCCTCACACTGGATCCATAGAGTTTTTCAAAACTAGCCCTGTCTTAGGATATATCCCCCAACGCTTGGACTTTGATAGGCATTTGCCTTTGACGGTGGCGGAATTCATGTCCTTGGGACGCACAAGGTGGCCTGTGTGGCTAAGATGCCCTAAAAAACTCGTACAAAAGAACATGGAATACCTAGAGCTAGTAAAGGCGCAAAACCTTGCCAAAAGGCCTTTAGGCTCTCTTTCAGGGGGAGAGACCCAGAGGGTCTTCTTGGCTCGGGCTCTTATGGATGACCCAGATCTATTGGTATTAGACGAGCCAGCTGCCGGGGTGGACGTTTACGGGGAACAGCTTTTAAGTGAGATACTTGACACTTTCAAGAGGGAGTTCACCATAGTAATGGTCTCCCACGACCTTAAGTCCGCTAAGAACCACGGAGACTGGATCATCTGCCTCAATAGGACCGTGGTCTCGGCAGGTCCTCCAGAGAAAATCTTCCGCACTGAAGTAATCACTAAGGCCTTTGGCCTGGATCTTGACAGCCTGGAGGCGGATGCGGGGTATGCTTGATGCAAGGCAAAAGATCTTTTCTTTGTTAGTTAACTAATTGAGCCATCAGGTTTTAGCCATTTTTTAGAATTTGAAAGTTTAGAAAGATACTTTTGCCACCTTGCCAAAAGCCGTCAAAAGACTTTTAAGCTTATCTGGCTTCGATTAGACGAATCGAAAAAAACTATACAGACGAAAAGAGCTTAGGGCCCTATAATAAGGGCTTTTCTCCATTTAACACCGCTATTAAGCCATAAGATATTATTTACTTAAAAGGGCGTCTCCAACCCCTTAGGGAAGACACATGGAATTTCTAGAACCTTTTTATAATATAACTGGCCTCCTTTATGAGGAAAGCTTCATGCAGAGGGCTAGCTTGGCACTTTTACTCTTGTCCATAGCAGCCTCTGGGACAGGAGTATTGGTGGTGAGCCGGCGTATGGCTTTTTTCCCGGATGCAGTGGGACACACTATCTTTGGAGGCCTGGCCCTAGCGCTTATCTTTGGGCTTCAGGTTGACCTTGTGGTGCTCTTTTTCGGGGTCTTCATAGGCCTTTTGATCATCTACGTAGTAAGACACAGCAATCTTGCCTCAGATACGGTGATAGGGCTTATCTTTTCAGGAGGTGTAGCCTTCGGTCTGGCGCTGGTGAGCCGCTATCCTCAGGCCCAAGGCAGAATTAACCGCTACTTTCTAGGAGACATATTGACTGTCAATGACAATGAGATAATCCTCCTCTTTGTCCTGGCCATAGTCTCTATCATTTTCTTTGTCCTACTGTATAACCGCCTCATGCTCTCCTGCGTGAGTCCAGCCAATTACTTAAAAACCGTGCTTCCAGAGTACCTCTTTGGAGGCTTTTTAGCCTTTGTGGTGGTCATAGCCGTCCAAGTGGTGGGAGTCCTTTTGGTGACTGCCCTTTTGATAGCCCCTGCAGCAGCAGGCAGGGTACTAGCCCCCACTGGGAGGTGGATGTTCTGGATCACCCTCCTTGTCTCGGTATTCTCTGGGCAACTAGGGCTATTAGCGGCCTGCCAGCCTGAGGTGAATACCACCCCAGGGGCAACTGTGGTCTTTATAGCCATCGTGATCTTTGGGCTTTCAGTCTTAGGGAAAAGGATAGTTGCTTCCCTTTCCAAGAAAGAACTCATCCATAACCAGTAAGTTTAAATGTCCTAATAAGACCTGTTCTTTATGGATATTAGAGCTAGATGTGACCTTAGTCGCATGCATATGCTAGCAGATTGATTTTTTAGATTAATTTACAGCACTAAATGAAAGGCAACTAAAAAAAACTTGCAGCTTTGAAATAAATAGCCCTCGCCCATTAGTTAGATAAATTCTAGCTAAATAGCCAGGATGCCATTAGGCTTTGAATAGATTAAGGGCTCTCCCTTAAAAGAGGTATTTGTATGAATTTAAATGTTGTCTTAGATATAAAAGGAAGGCTCCGCTTAAGGCTAAGACCAGAAGAGCTGGACCCTCTGGCTTATCAAAGGCTTTCTGCTTTGTTAGCAAAAGGCGGGGATGTCAAGTCCGTCTCTTTTAACTGCCTGACGGGGAGCCTTTTAGTCATTTACGAAAAAGATGAGGCTTTAAGAAGGCGGATCCTTTCCAAGATCATTGCCTTTGAGCCATCAGAGAAAGACCTTGAGTCATTGGATGAAGTAACAGAATCAAAGAACACGTTTTTGCCTTCTGAGGCCTTAGAGGCCTTAGAGAATGCCCCTATCGTGCACGGGGAAAGCAGCTTTTACTTCAAAGATGGATTTTGGGCTTTTAGCACCCAAAACGGAAAAGCGTGGGGAAAAACAGATAGCCGCTTTTCCTTAAACCCTATGATAAGGAAGATCTTGATGGGCATTTTAATCCCAAAGGCCACAAAGATCGGAGCAATTATAGGGGCAGCCGGGGCCTTTAAGAAGATCTTTGACGGCATAACAGAGCTTTCCAAGGTGCATGGGCATTCATGCTGATTTTATCTCCACGGCTTTTAAAACTTAAGCTTAAGTCTTTTTTTGGCTCTTTAGAAAGATTAGCCTTATGACTAAAAGAAAGCTAGCCTTATGAAAGAGACATTTAGATTTTAAAGTGAAGGCTCATAAGGGGCCTAATGCTTTAAGCGTTTTTTTAAGCTATTTTAGCCTCCCTTTTTGGATAAGGCGACACATCTAAACATCATAATAAACATCTGACAAGACACAAAAAGGAGTCCTTTAGATGACCAGTAACAAGTGGAAGTACCTTTATTTTGGGTTAGGGTTTGCAGCGGGGCTAAGCGCCGCGAGCCTATTTTCCGGAAAACCATCAATGATCCGGAACGCAGCGACATCTGTCGTGAGCTACGGTCTTTCCTTAAAGCATAAGATCGAAAAAGCCGCTGAGCTTATGAAAGAGGGCGTTGGCGACCTCGTGGCAGAGTCCGAAGAGAAGCGCGAAGAACGCGAAGAGCGCGGCGAGCTTAAGAGCAAGAAGGGATGCGAACTCAAGGATGCAGTCCCTTCCAAGAAGGACATCAACTGAAAGGTAGAAAAGCTCTATGGCGCTTTTCTATGATATGGCTTGCTACAAAGGCGCTATGCTTCTTAGCATAGCGCCTTTAGCCCAAGGCATTTACTTTAAAAGGGACGACTTATGAACGGAATCATCATCTCGGACACAAAAGGAAGGCTCCGGATCCGCTTTGATCCAGGGGAGCTTGTTAAAGAGAGCTTCGAGAGACTAGGAGAGGAGCTCATGAGGAGCGGGGAGGTCAAATATCTCTCCTTTTCGAAGGTCACTGGGAGTCTTTTTATTCTGTACGAAAGGGGAGAGAAAATGAGGCTTTCCATTATGGAGGCCATCCTCTCTTTCGATGCTGGAGAAAGGTCTACTGTCTCTTATTTGGATGAAAAGAGCTATGAGATGGGAGAGGAGTCTCCCATGGACCCAAATCCCATTTACGGGGCTTTGTTTAGGAGGTTCATCTTGCCCAGCCCCATAAGGTTTGTGTGGGAGGTGGCGATGACCATCCCCTATGTCATAAGGGCCTTAAAGTCCCTCCTTTGGGAGAGGAGCTTGGATGTGGAGCTTCTAGACGGGGCCGCTCTTACAGTGTGTTATGCCAGAAAAGACTATGGTTCTGCTTCCACCCTTTTGTTTTTTTATGCCCTTTCAGAGTGGCTGGAAGACTGGACCAAGAGAAAAAGCATCCTTAGCCTGTTCCACAGCCTCAAAGGCACAGAGGAAAAGGTCTGGGTTAAAAGCTCTGATGGCAAAAGGATACAGGTCAAGGAATCCGAAATTGAGATTGGGTCAGAGGTCATAGTGTTGGCAGGGGGCCTGATACCAGTCGACGGCATAGTCTCTGATGGCGAAGCCATGGTGAACCAGGCCACTATGACAGGCGAGCCGCTTCCAGTCCGGAAGATCCAAGGGGGATCTGTCTTTGCCGGCACCGCAGTGGAAGAAGGCGAGATAACCATAAAGGCCGTAAAGGTGGGCAGGAATACCAGGATCAGATCCATAATTGAATATATAAAGGAGTCTGAGGCATCCAAGTCTGGACTCCAGGGAAGGGCGGAGCGTCTGGCTGACTCCATCGTGCCTTTTAACTTTTTGCTTATGCTTGTGACCTTTTTGATAACTAGAGACATAGCCAAGGCTGGAAACGCCCTTCTTGTCCATTACTCCTGCGTCATTAGGCTCTCCACCCCTGTAGTTGTCTTGTCTGCCATGAAAGAGGGTAACGAGTCGGGCTTTTTGATAAAGGGAGGAAGATACCTTGAAGAGATGGCCGAGGCTGATACCTGCGTCTTTGATAAGACAGGCACTTTGACTGAGGCCAAGCCAAGAGTCGCTGAGGTGGTGGCTATCACAGATTCCGGAGAGAAACCTCTTTCAAGGGATGAGGCATTGACCTTGGCAGCCTGCCTGGAAGAGCATTTTCCCCATCCTGTCGGCAGGGCGATAGTAGCCCAGGCATATGCTGAAGGCTTAAACCACGAAGAGGAAAGGCACACCAAGGTCAACTACGTGGTGGCCAGGGGCATATCGTCCACCATAGACGGAGAAAAGGTTATCTTGGGAAGCTACCAGTTCATAACAGACGATGAAAAGGTGCCCATGACTAAAGAGGCCATATCCGCTTCAGAAAGGATCGCCGAAAATGGCGACAGCATGATCTATCTGGCCATAGGAGGCGTCTTAAAGGCCATCATAGCCATCACTGACAAGATCCGTTTCAGGGCAAAGGAGACCTTGGAAGAACTGAGGGAGCAGGGCATAACGAAAGCCATCATGCTGACAGGGGATTTAGACAGCACCGCCAAGACCATTTCCAACCGGATAGGCTTTGATGAATACAGGGCCCAGCTTCTCCCTGACGACAAGGCAGCTTATGTGAGCAAAACCGAAGAAGAAGGCTTGCGGGTCATGATGGTGGGAGACGGCCTCAATGATTCAGCCGCCCTCTCACTTGCCAGCGTGGGAGTAGCCCTTTCCGACGGCTCGGCTTTGGCCAAAGATGTCGCCAACGTCCAGCTCATGAACGGACGAATAGATGCCCTCCCTGTAGCCAGGCTCCTTTCCAAAAAAGCCATGCATCGCACAAAGGAAAACTACTGGCTCATAGTTATCCTAAACACCTTCTACCTATTTTTGGGATTCATGGGAGTGACAGGAGCAGGTCTAACATCCTTTGCACACAACGCCACAACTGTCTACGTAGCCTTAAGAGCCGCCAAGCCCTTTCTTAAGCCCAATGAGAAGCTTATGCCCTTAGAAGGCCAAGAAGATGAGCTCATAGGCCAGGAGAGCGAGACAAGGGAAGGGGAGAGCGTAGCTATTAAACATTGAGTATAAGCTCACTAGGCTCACTTAATGCCTAATGGGAACAACCAACATAATAAGCATACAAACCAAAGACCCGCCTTAAGGCGGGTCTTTGGTTTACCTTAAATGATCATTAACTTTCCTGGCAGCTTAGCTACAGCATTCCAGTCAAATGAATTGCAATTGGCATTTTTCACTGAGTTCTATAATGGTGAGCAGCTGTAAGCGAGAAGTCAATCATAATGAGGAGCACATTTCATTTGTACCCCTTATGATGCTGTCTTTAGAAAGATTGCCAGCTGACTAAAAAAGTATCACAATACCCACAACACTAGAGTATCTAATCTGCACAGCAAAAAAAGCTAAAATCTATAGCTTTTTAAACATTTAGCTTTGAGACATAAGGCTCTCTAGCTCCGGCTTTCTCTAGGCTGTTTCTGGCCTCTTGTGCCTGGGCCATGGTTTCATAGCGGCCAACTCTGGTGGGATAGCGACCTCTCCCGTTGAAGTAATAATAGGCGTCAAAACCTTTGTCCCGATATTTTTCCACCATTGCTTTGGCATCATCTGGGGAAGTGGGGGCTCCCACCTGGACGGTGTAGGCCCCTGTTCCCTGGGGCTCTGCAGGCCAATAGCCAGGGTCTATTTCTGCTACAGGGGTGGAGGCGATTTGAGGGCTAGGGTTGTTCCCTAGATCGCTATTATTAGCAACCCTTGTCTCCTCTGGGCTTGGGGCACTATCTGGAGTAATTGCTGCTTCTGGGCTTGGGGTACTAATATCTGCCTCTTGCGGCGGAGAGCTGGGAGCCTGGGTGATAGCCCCTGGTTGGGTATCTGGCTCTAGATTATCCCTGAAATCATAGCCCCTGCGTTCCAGGGGGGCATAGGCCCCCGACAACTGACCGCCGGTACCTACTACTGGATTGTACGCCTCTTGATAAACCTCTTCATCCTGCGCCTCACTAGTACCTGGTCCCACGGAAAATGCTGCCTGAGTTTGGCGTATCTTAGGCGTTTCAAGAACCTGGGCAGACTTTGGCATGACTGAGCCACGGCCCACTAGAACGCCCAAGACGAAGATCCATACCAGAAAGACCGCTGACAGTAAGAGCTTGGTTACCCATTTTAAGGTTAGGATCCACGTGTTTTCTTCGGGACCATTGGAGACGATTTTTTCTTGAAGGGGGCCATCTACATCTTCTTTTGTAGGGGGGTTTACCTCTAAAGATAATTGCTCATTTTGAGCTTTTTGGACGGGAGGCTTTTCTTGCTCTTCCTGGACAGAGGGAGTTTTTTCCTCTCCTTTGCGTTTTGCAGTCCTTTTTATCTTAGGTAGAGGTTTGCGCTCCATTAAGTAAGAGGGAAGGGGGATCGTGGGCGTCTTAGCTCCGCCGTTAGTTTTTGTATCTCCTCCCAGGCTTTTTACCTTTAAGTGCTCGTAGTAGGTTTTTTGCGGCTCCCAACCACCCTTGGCAGCTGGCGGAAGGGGCAACTTAGGTACCGTAGTAACTGGCCTAGGGTTGCGGGCCCTAGGCGGTGTTACAGGCCGCCAGGAGCTCTCTGATGCGTAAGTCTCTTTGGAGTGGTTTTTAAGCATCAATATTCTCCTTAAAGTTAAAAAGTACTGTTATTCCATATGTTCTGGAACACTTATCCCCAAAAGTGTAAGTCCCAGACCCACCACCTGGCGCACTGTTGCCGCCAAAGCTACCCTGGCCCTGGTGAGAGCTAGGTCTTTTTCCAATATCATGCGGTGCTCTCCATAGTAATGGTGAAACAGTTTAGATGTTTCCATGAGCCAGACCGTCACCAAGTGGGGCGCCAAATTAGTGCCTGAAGAACGGAGCATGTAGGGAAAGGTCTCCAGCTGCTGGATAAGGCTCAATTCCACGTCTTCGGATAGGAGGGAAAAGTCGGGCTGGCTACTGTCCCCTTGAAGGATAGGTTGGGCCTTTTTGCACAGCTGGAAGATCCGGGCGCATAAGTATTGCACATAGAAGACCGGGTTATCATTATTCTTGGCCTTGGCCAGCTCCAGGTCGAAGTCCAGTGCGGAATCGTGGCTCTGGGAGAGATACATAAAGCGGGCAGCATCAGGGGTTACCTCATCTAGGACCACTTTTAGGGGTATAAATTCCCCGGCCCTAGTGCTCATCTTGACAATTTCTTTGCCCCTCATAAGCTTTACCAGCTGGTACAAAACTATCTTAACCCTGTCGCGGGAATAGCCTAAGGCTTCCACCACCGCGGCGATGCGTCCCTGGTAGCCTCCGTGGTCCGCTCCCAGGACATCTATTGCTAAGTCAAAGCCCCTCTGAAACTTGTTGGCATGATAGGCAACGTCCGAGGCAAAATAAGTGGTGTCTCCGTCGGACTTTATGAGCACCCTGTCCTTGTCGTCACCAAAGTCCGTAGAGCGGAAAAAGAGTGCCCCATCCTTTTCATAGGTATAGCCTTTTTCCTTAAGGGTGTTTATTGAGCGCTCTACTTCGCCGTTTTCGTATAAAGAGCGTTCAGAAAACCAATTGTCAAAGGTCACCCCAAAGTTGTCCAGGTCATTTTTCATGTCCTCTAAGATGATGTTCGCAGCCTCGCGGCTAAGGTCGGCTATAAGTTCAGATGCTGGGAGCTTGAAGTAATCTTCTGTGTGCTTCTGACTTAAGGTATTTGCTATCTCGAGGATATAGCTCCCTTTATAAAGGCCATCTGGCATAGGCGTATCCGGGGCATTTTTGAGGCGAAACAGCACCGAGGCGCCTAGGCTATTTATCTGATTACCGGCATCATTAATATAGTATTCCCTTTGGACTGAGTAGCCTAAAAAGGAAAGTATGTTACTAGTGGCATCTCCCCAGGCCGCTCCCCTGCCGTGGCCAACGTGGAGGGGGCCTGTGGGGTTGGAAGAGACAAATTCCACCTGTATCTTTTTATCCTTGGGGCCCTCTTTGCCCCAGTTTTGGTCAGCTTGGCGGATCAAGGCTAAGATCTTGTACCACTCACTATTTGTGACTCTGAAGTTGATAAAACCAGGGCCCGCTATTTCAACCGAGTCAAAGAGGTCTTTATTGGCCTTAAGATCTTCTATAAGCTCAGAAGCTAGCCCGTAAGCGCTACTTTTACCCTTGTAAAGGTCTTTGAAGTCTTTGGAATAGACCATGGCAACGTTGGTGGAAAAATGTCCAAAGCTCGCATTGGCAGGTTTTTCCACCACAAAGACCTTTTCCTTTACTTTACCCTTAAGGTCTTTTTTTACGAGAACATTTTCCAAGGCGGCGCTCACCAAGTCTTTTATCCTATCTTTGAGCATGAACTGTATAAATTTCCTGATAATGTTGTAGGGAGAAAATTGTTAAACAAGGGAAAACTATGAGCGGATGCAGCGCCTAACGTTTAAGCGGCCATACAGACACAAGACTTGATGGGGGTGTTCCGTGCGGCCCTCAAACTCAAGATAGGCATCTAAGTTTTTATCTTTCTGGGAACCTAAGAAGACCACTTCGTCTCCAGTTGCCACTCCGGGGATATCCTTTACCTCAAAGACCGAAAGGTTCATGCAGATCTTACCAATTTGTCTGGCAAACTGGCCCCTAATAAGGGCATGGGTCCTGCCGGAAAGGTTGATATCGAAGCCGTGGACAAAGCCAAAAGGCACAATAGCAATCTTGGTGGTATTGGGAGCGGTATAGGTGCGCTCGTAGCTCACAGTATCGCCTTTGCGCAAGGATTTGACCTGGATTACTCTGGAAGTGACCCGCATCACAGGCTTTAAGGATGAGAGGACCTGAGCCACCTTTTCGGAGCTAACGCGGAAAACAGGGGCTTTGGGGCTGTTGAGCCAAGGTGCGGGCAGCAGATAGGTGCGATCTAAATCCACCAAGGGGGGTACTCCATAGAGGATCAACCCAGGCCTTGAAAGTCCGTCTGGATACCTGGGATGGGCTAAGATGCCTGCCCCTGATAAGGCGCTATTTTGCAGCGGGGTATTTAAAAGGTATTCAGCCTTGGTGCAGAAGTCCCAGAAATGCTCCAGCTGAGTTACCGATTCCTTATCCCCCACAGTGGCCAAATGGGTTGCCAAGCCAACTACCTTGAGGGAAGAAAATTCCAGGGCTTTTTTGATAAAATCATCGGCTTGGTGCCAGGGAACTCCCAAGCGGCCCATGCCGGAATCAATCTTTAGGACCACATTTAAGGGAGAGGAGGACCTGCGGGCTTGGCTACCTAAAAGAGCCAGCTCATCCATGCTGTAGGAATAGATGGTAAGCCTATTGTTAATAGCCCTTGCCACCATAAGTTCCGTGTCCAGCCCTGAGAGCACATAAATTTCCGGGTTTCTGATTCCTGCCTTGCGGAGGGTCTCGCCCTCGGTTACATCCAGGACACCAAATGAGGTGGCCCCGGCATCTACAAGGGCTCTGGCGCAATCCACTAGTCCATGACCGTACGCATCGCCCTTGATGACGCACATTAAAGGTCGCTGGGCGAATTCACTTAATACTTTGTAGTTGTTAACTAAATTGGAAAGATTAATTACAACATCGTTGAAATCTTCGCTGCGGGTTACAAGAGGCATTTTGTTTTCCTTGTGGCTTTAGTAACTGTAAAGGAGCATCGTAAAGTTATTTGGACAAGCAGAAAGAGCAAAACATAGAGGATTAATGTATGATGCACTTAAAGATGACCTTTCCTAAAAAGTATGAGTATACTACAATATTTAGTTGTAACATGTCTAGGTTTATCCAATATAGTGCATAGGTCGGCTCAAAAAATAACTAAAGGATATTTTCTATGTTAGCTCCAAGCCGGTCAAACAGATAATACTTTATTGAAATCAATTATTATAAATTATACGACATAAACATATATTATCTTATTATATGATGTACTTTCCAGGATCCCTATTGAACTTTGTATCTTGAGAGGAACTTTACAGAGTAATTATTTGGTAATTATATTTTATGTACATTCTCCTGTCAATAGGTAATATTACAAAAGAACAATTTTTTACAGTATTTTTCCTTTACCCTAATACATATTCTGTGATATATGTACTGCCGAATGTCAAAACGCGGGCAATTCCTTGGTTTGGAATGTCTGATAGGGCCTTAGATACAAGCCTGCGCTAAGTATGTAAGCCCCCCTGTCCTTTTAAAAAGGCAAGATTCCATCCCACTTGATTTAATTAATATAAATAATGCTATATACATCTATTTAATTATATTTTAGCATAAAAATATATCAATAAGTTCTTATTACATATAAATATTTTATTTTTATCATGAAATTAGTTATATATAATAAAATAATCTATATATCTTTATATTTTATTATTGAAATATTTGCTAGATAAATAAAAATAATAAGTAATAGTTATATACTTTATAGTTATTTTGAGGCACATTCATGCTTAAAATCGACAATATCGTAGAACAAGGGAAATATTTTCGCTTAGCGGGACCAGTTTTCCTCTTTATCATGGCCTTTTCTGGAGTATTCGCCCGGGGGATAGTCAATATCGCTGCCGCTCTGCTTATTATCTGGGCTATAATATTGTACTATTTTAGGTCTTTCTTTCATGCCAATAGGATCCCCCCATTACCTAGGGGCTTGTTTTACGGCTTTGCCATTTATTTTGCCATCCTCATCTTAACCTCTTTATTGGGTGAAAATATCCCAAGAAGCCTCATGTATGTGGGAGTAACCTTTTACGTTTTACTTGTATTTCCCGCAACTTGCTTGGCTATATCCCAGATGCCAGAATCCTCAGTTAGGATCCTTCCATATTGTTACGGGGCGGGAATCCTGGTGGCGAGCTTTATAACTTTCCAGGAGGCGCACTTTACTTTAAGCTGTACCCGGGCACCGGCACACATGGGGATCATACCCTTGAGTGTGGTATTGTCCCAACTTTCTCCCATGATGGTAGCTGCTCTGGCTGTCTTTGGCAGAGACAATAAAAAAAGCGCCATCTTTTTTTTACTTGTTCTCTTAGGAGCTTATGTTGCCCTGCGCAACAACTGTACCCGCATGGCCCTCTTAGTCGTTCCAGTCTTGGGCATCATGATGTTTTTTGCATTTCGCAAGTATTTCGGGAAGGTCCTCACCTTGATATTTGTGTTGGTGCTCTTGATATGCTCGGTTACTATCCTTATGGACAAGAAAATAATTGATAGGTTTAAGCCCATGTTCGATACCTCTGGCACAGTTGCTTCTAATGAGGTGCGTTACACTCGCTGGAAGAACGGGATAGAGGTCTGGAAGGAAAATCCTGTCTTTGGGGTGGGGCCAATTTCTATCCTCAACGTGCCTTGCATGAAAATAGCCGTTGAAGAGAGGGATTGCGAAAATCAACCCGAATATTATCATTCCCATCAGCTCTTTATAACTATCTTAGCTGAGAGTGGAGTCTTGGGACTCATAGGCTTTTTGCTTCTCCACATAGTGCCCCTGTGGTATTTATGGCCTGGGCTAAAAATGGACGATGCATTAGTCCGTTTTTGGTGTTGGTGCAGCTTGGCGGTTTTTTTGCAGCTCTTTTTAAACGGCCTAACAGACTATGTCTTTAGTACTAAAGCCGTTTTGTATATCTATTGGACCACTACTGCCACGGCTTTTTGCGTCTTAACTAGAAAAAATAAAGAGCTTTTAGCTAAACCTATACCTTTAAAGCCAAGAAACTTTGCGTAAAAAAGCCATTAAGTGAAGAAGAGAATAGAAAAAGCCCCTAAGGTCTTACAAATTGAGTTGCAATTTGTAGACAGCTTTAAGTAATTTTGTTGGTAATTTAAGGTTAAAGACTTTCTAGTCTCTTGAAATCAAAGTCAGGCCTTTTTAGGTCTTCCAAAATATCTTGCGGTATGGTCTTTTTGCCTAAGGCTAAGCCCAATTCCTTATTGCCTTTAGTGGTGCCAAGGTTAGTAAAGCCTACTAATACCCCTGACAAGTTAACTACTACTTTGCGGTAACTTTCCGGGGTCTCATACTCAGCAAAGGGGAGTTTTTCTTCTGGGTCTATGTCCCCAGAAGCTATAAGGTCAATACCAGCAACTTTTAGTAGATTGGAGGGGGGTGCCGGCTCATAAGCTTTGCGCTGGCTAATATCGTCTTGGGCCAGGTTGAATCCTGCGGTTAAGGCCTCAAGTCTAGCTATAGACCAG
>JAITII010000097.1 GCA_031279515.1 Deltaproteobacteria bacterium | reverse complement strand
TTAGCTCCCTGGGCTCACCTAAGACGCCTGTGCCTTCCGCAGCTTTCTTTTTAGCCCCCTTTAGGCTAGAGTCTCCCAGATCCCCAGCTCCATTTTCGCCGCTTCCACCGGAAGCGCCTGTAACACTAGCCCCCTTTTCTCCTGGAGCAGACGGCTTACTGTTAAGGCCGCTAGCAGCAGGAAGGGCCCTTTCTCTACTAGTATTTCCGTCCCCACTATCACCTCCTAGAGCGATGCCATTGCCACTAGTGTTGTCAAGACTCTTATCACTGCCAGAATCGCCACTAGAATCACTTTCAGAGCCCCCTATAGCATCCCTTTGTCCCCCCTTATCTCCGGGTGCATTAAAGGGGCCTGATTGCAAATCTGTCTCTGCCACTACCCCGGAGCAGGCGGCCACAAGGAGGCATATGATAAGAGCGGGGATAATTTTAAAAAAACGCCTAGAGGCCAAAGCTTGTAATATTGCAATAGTCCATTTCATAAAAGACCTTTAGTTTTCTACTTTTTTAAGATAAAAGATGCGGTGTAGGCTATCTACTCTAAGCTCTTGGCCATGGGCCAAGAGCTTAGAGTTAATCGCCCTTACAAGCTCACCTACTGTAGTAATTTCCTCATAGCTTGAAGTCCCCAAGCTTCCAAAGGGCCCTATGCTTATCATATGACCTGCCTTTTCTTCTTCTATTACGCACTCCCAATAGGTGCCCAAGGCCAAGGCCCTTACAAGATCCTCTGCTGTCCCTTCATAGGAAAAACCAGGCTCCAAGGGGCGTACCAAGGCTCTTGGAAGGGCATTACTTCTTATCAGAGCTGCATAATTTGCCCTGGGGTCCAAAAGTTTAGAGTTTATTAGCTGTGAGGCCTCAGACAATGCCGCCTTAGGATCGTATCCCCCTTGGGGCGGCTGCATTAGCTCTTGGCGGGCGCAGCCCGCCAAGAGGATTGTTGCCATCAGAATGAGAGAGAAAAATACTTCCCTAGGTAAGTAGTTACGTTTTCCTCTAAGGCAGATAG
This sequence comes from Deltaproteobacteria bacterium, assembly GCA_031279515.1. Classification (GTDB taxonomy): domain Bacteria; phylum Desulfobacterota; class Desulfarculia; order Adiutricales; family Adiutricaceae; genus JAITII01. Next base: position 13,707 of record JAITII010000097.1, on the reverse strand, counting down.
AGGCCATCTTTTTAAAATAGCTAGTCAATATGTTCATCTAAGGGCCTTTTTTATCCCCAAAAGTGACAATAAGTAGTCTTTAAAGCTGATAAAGCTTTTATCTTTAAGCACCTTTCTCTTCCACAGAGACTCCAGGGCCCCCAAGAGGGCAGGTACCATAACTATGAGGCACAGGACCCTGTATCCCTCCAGATATAAAGCTAGAGAAAATGAGAGCCCCATTATGAGAAAGAGGGTGCACCTTGGCAGCATTTGCCGTAAGAGCTCCTTTTCATTTCCTCCCCAGACGCGTATTGCCATGGGGTAGCTTGCTAAAGGGGTCCTTTTGGCACAAAGGCTCCGCGAAAATATCTTCCACAGATCCCGCCACAGGTTTATATTTATGCGCTCTTGAAAAAAGCGCTTGCATCTTTTAAGCATGATTTTCCTTCTTTAGGCGTTAGCCGCCTTTTAAAGGCGGCTTATCTTTAAACAGCAAGCTCCCATTTTAAGTGCCTCCCCCAGAAGGCGCGCTTTCCGGGGACTCTCTGGCTTAGTACCATTACGGCAAGAGTTGCCTCAGGTACTAATGGCCCCTTTTAACTTTGCCGGTCTATAATCAAGTTTTGAGCTACGGCTCTGATCATGTTAATGCCATGATTTGGGCCACGATTTGGACCTTTTTCCAAAGCTTGCAACTCCCATGGAGCCATAAGGTCCTTTGCAGGCAACATCATCCTTTGCGCTAAGCTCAAATGAGGCTATATCTCCCATGGCGGTAGGGTCTAATTGGCTATATCTCCCATGGCGGTAAGGTCCAATTGGCTATATCTTTACTAGTCAAGCTCTTTCCAGGCTTGTAAGCCCCAGCTTGTTGGGACCTTGGGCACTAGGATTATCTTTCCCTCTTTGAGATGGGCTAAGGATTATCTTTGCCTCTTTAAGATGGGCTAAGAATTATCTTTGCCTTTGGCCTCTTTGGGAGGGGGCAAGGGTTTATTTCTGGCTTTCACCTCTCTGGTAACGGGGTTTAACATCCTGGTAGAAAGGACCCCGGCTTCCTTGTAGCTAAGATTGGCGCCCCTTGCTTCCTCACGCTCGGAAAAGCTCTGAATGGATTCACCTATCCAGTTTAAGATCCTGTCTGGAAGATGCCCCATAAGACCAAAGAGCTTCCAGGTGGCTGAGATTACCGCTATCCCTAAGATCACACTAAAGGCTAAAAACCCAGAGATCCCCAAAAAGCTTTGCTCCAAAAATGCAAAACCAAAGACGGCAAAGACATGGCCCAAGACCCTTCCCAAGGACTCCAGTAAACACATGGCAATGAGGAAGCCAAAGACCATCAAAGGCGGCCTTAAAAGTACACCTAAAAACAGCATGTAGCCCTTCTTGCCGTGGACTCCGGCAAAGCCCTCCCCTTCGGGCAGGGCATGACCGGCCAGCCACAGTGGGGAGGCCACAAGGGCCTCCATCACCATGATGAGCCAGGCCAGGACCCCACTAATCCAGAGAATAAAGGGCAGGGCTGGAAGAAAATAGGCCAGCATGAAGCCGTAAGCAATAAGTAATAAGGAGAGTAACAGTATATATGGCCCCAGCCCTAAGACTGCGCCCTGGACCACACCGGCTACAAAACTTGTAGCCGTTCCTGTAAATACCGAGGCCACCTGGCCCAAAGCTGAGGAACTGGATTCACCAGTACCGTATGCCAGGGCCATGGCTGCTACCCGTATCCCTATGACCGCCTCTGTGGCAGCTATGAGGAAATTACCTAAAGAGACCAGACTAGAGACAGGATCGCCTGATTCCAGCTGCGTTATTAGCCTGTCCAGGCCGTAACGGCCCAACTGACCGCTCATCTTCTCAGTAAACCACTCCAGGGAAGGAAAATCCGCTGGAACTCCCAGGCCGTAGCGTTCAGGGTTAAAGGCACCTTCCACGTAGCTTTCGTAGCGTGAAAGGACCGCATCAAAATCGTTTAATACCTCACCTTCCAGGCGGTCTAACTCCAAGGCCTCGGCAAAGACTACAGTTTCATACAAGCTCTCCTTGGACCTTTCACTAAGTCTTGCGATGGTCCAGTAGTAAGCCCCGGCTGTTATCCAGCCGCCCTGACGGGCGGCTTCTTTAAATTCCCCCAGCTCCTTTTGGAGCTCTAGGGCACCGTTTGTATCCTCCCTTTCTGTGAGCGGCACTATGCCCAACTCATAGTTATAGGTGGCAAGAGCCAAAAGTGATGCGTCGCTCCTAGTTATAACCCTATCTTTTTCCGCCAAAAGGGTAGCTAAGGGCTGCAGTTCTGCCATCAGGGCCCTTACCTCACCTATCCTTCCGGAGCATACTGCTTCGGAAGGGTCAGAGCAGGGTATGCGTACCCTCCCTAAGCTGGTAAAAGAGGACCCAGGGGGCCCTTTAAGGGTAATAATGTAGTGGCCCTTAACTCCTCCCACTGTGGGAAAGAAGCTCTCAGTGGCTATGGGCCCAACAATTGGCATATCCAAGGAAAGGGCATAGTACTCCTGGATGACTTCACTAAGTAAGATCCCCCTTGCCAAGGCCTCTGAATCTCCCACCAGGGCCTTGGGGGGCTTAAGGGAAATTTGCCCCCCTTGTTCCACAAAAAAGTCCAAGCCCCTCTCCCAGACATAATTGGCCAAGTTTAAGCTATAGCCAATAGAGCACAAGAGAAGTACCTGAAAGATGGAGAGCCCTTTCATCACAGGGGCTAAAAAGGCCATGGAAAAGGCAAAGCGCAAGGGCATCCAGAGGGAGGAAAATCTCCCCAAGGGCACCCCGGAAACCGCGGTGCCCGCCACCCCCTGGATGATTACCAGCACAAAGAGGATGCAGACAAAAGCCAAGGCTAGCCAATTGAAAGCGGAAAGTATGTCGTGGGCCAAGGATGCGGCCCGGCTTAAAGTATCGCCGCCCGACAAACTATCCCAGCCCTTTCCCAAAAGTTGAGAGATTATCTGTCCGCTTAGATCCTCAGCCGGAAGCTGCGTCTGGACTGGTATGTCTGCCACTTATTGTAATGCCTCTCTTATTAAGCTAACCCAAGTTATCTTTCTCATAGGTTGTAAAACCTGCCCTTTTAGCCCCCTTAGGGATTTACCCATCCCGCCTATGGGGCCCCATGCCCCATAGGCGGGATGTTCCCCTGCTTTCGGAAGCATAGGCCCCATAGGCGCCATTTCCCCACTTACGGGATATTGGGTTCCTGGGGTTCCTGGGGTTCCATAAGCGCCATGTGGCCGTCGCTAATAGCAATATCACCTTCGCTTATGCCCATGGCATTTCTGATGATCTCTTCCATGCGGCTTTTGGTATCTTTGGGGAGCTCAGGCACATAGAGGGTCCCCTTGTAGTCTAAGAAAAACTTAGTATTCTTTTTTCTCATAAATACTGTGGGGTAAAAGGCCCTCCCCCTCATGGGAATGGCAGCTGGGCAGGTACCCAGCATTTCTTCCCTCTCAAGCTCCTTTAAGCTAAGAGGGATATATTTTATGGCTACTCCAACAAAGTCGCCCACCTTTATCTCAGAATCCTGTAAAAGCTCCCTATGGGAGCACATGAAGGCTAAAAGATAGCTATAAGTGCAGAGCCCCTCATAGCCCTGTCCTTGAAGCTTAATTTTGGGACAAGCCTCATGGGGACAAGTCTTAAAAGGCTTTGTTATCTTCACACCTGGGGTAACAGGCAAAAGATCCCGCACCTCCAAAAGTTCCACTATGGAAACGGGGAGCTTATCCATTCCAGGATCTTGGGCCCACCAGGCGTTATCTTTCTTAGGCCTCTTTGTTATCCGCTTCACTATCCCAACTACCAATGCATCGTGCATAATTTGTTCCTTTGTAAAAAACTAAATATCCAATGGACTTTTAGGCCCTTTTTAAAATGGACCATAAAAAACCATAAAGACAAATCTTCCTGTAACTATTAATACTAGAAAAAGCTATTGCCAAATACGCAAAAAACTGTTGCCAAAAAGAGAGGCAAAAAACTAATAAGTGTAATAGGAATAAAAACTAATAAGTTTAAAAATGGTAAAAAAACCAAAAAGTATAAAAGGGTAAAAAACTAATAAGTGTAATAAGAGTGAAAAGCTAATAAGTGTAAAAGGGTAAAAACTAAAAAGGAGGAAAATGACCAGAATAAACGCACAAATAGCTTAAAACTATTTATCTTCAAGGCTTTGCCTATTGCACATAAGGCGCAAATCTTCTTTCTAACAGACTCCAAAATTTGGCAGCTTTTAAGGCGTAAGGGGAGCGTATGCAGCATTACAAGAGTTTATGCAACATTTTTTTCTTTAAATTTGCGTATTATCCAAAGCTAAGTTAATCTTTAATGCAGTTAATGTAGTTAATACGGTTAATGCAATTACTGTAGTTAATGCAATTAATGCAATTAATGCGATTAATGCTGTTAATGCAGCTAATACAGTTACTGTAGTTAACTGTAGTTAACGCAGTTAATGCAATTACTGCTGTTAATGCAGTTAAACTAATGAAATAAAATGCATTATCGGCGCAAAGACTAAGAAGCTTAAGTACACCTTAGGGTAAAGCCCTAGAAAAATTGGCACATTTTTTATTGCTATCCCTTATGCTATGCCCCCGGGGCTTATGAATTTAAAGGTATTTTGCAATAAAACTGCAGAGACAAAGGTTCTTATCTTTTCTTTGGCCCTTTTTCTCTAAAGACCCATTAAAGTCTTTACCCTATAGCTTTGGTTGGGTCCTCTTCAATAATGTCTAAGTACTGTCCCGCTGCCCTTAAAATTGTAGCGGAAAGTCCCCTTAAGGCCTTATCGCTTCCTTCTATGACATCAGGGTCTGTAGCCCATCCATAAAGGCTTCCCGCCTCTTTTTTGGGAACAAGTAAATGCCCTCCCTGGCGCGCTGCTTTTTTCCCAATAATGCTCTCAATATCCCCTAAGGGGCTAAGCTTGGCTGACAGGTAATCCCCCTTGGAGGGTTCCTGCTCTAAAAGCCTAGTAAGGTCCTTTCCTTTTAAGAAAATGTAACCGAGCTCAGGCGATATGTGTCCCGCCAGCTCAAATTCCTCATGGGCATTTCCTGTGCCCGCCAAAAACTCAACCTGAAGTTCTAAAACCAGGATGGCGTAGTAAAGGCCGTCTTTGACTAACCTTTCCAAAGGCCACTCTCTTAAACTGATGCGAATAATCTTTCCGAAGATTATTCCTGCCGCTTCCATAATATGTACTCCAAAAGAATAAAAAATAGTACCCAAAAAGGGGTAAAATTTGTGCCAATTTTCCCTTAAGCGCCAGGATGGCGCTTAAGGGTGCAATAGGCGAATAAACAAGGTGGTTTTAAGCTTTCCCAAAACCAAGGGCATTTTTAAACGCGTCCTGGCCTGAGGATGGGAATAAACCAAAAACCTCTATACCAAAAAACTCTCTATAATAGAGCCTAACTAGGGCCTAACTAGGGCCTAACTAGGAACTAGTTCTGCCCCTCAACAAAGTCTTTACCATCTCCATTACCATTACCATCTCCATTGCCATTGCCATCTCCATTGCCATTGCCATTACCATTACCATTGCCATTGCCACTGCCTCTAGGAGGCAAGGGCTGCTTCCAGTTGGCCTTGAGCAAAGTTTCCAGGCCTAGGACCAAGAGGGCGATCTTTTTCCCCTTGGAAAAGATAGAGATCTCTCTTGCTTGGCAGACTATGGGCATTACAACAGGCTTAGGCGCCATAAGGCCATAACCTAAGAGATCTTCCAGCAAAGGGTCAATGTGCACCCAGGCGGACACCAGATCCCCAGCTGAGGGCGCTAATGCCTTTAGCTTTTTAAGCTCTATTCCCTTAAAAAGAAGGTGGTAAGCTGAAAGATTCCGCACAAAGGGGACGGGCTCGCAACTTTCATCTTCAGCCTGGACCATGCCTAAAAGAAGGTCCAAGACCAGATGGGCATATTTTTCATTGGCATACTCGCCACTAACATCTTTAAAGGGTCCTTCTCCAAAGTGGACTTTCTTGACAATGCCTACGATCATTTCGTCTAAGGCCATATTTTTAATCGCTTCCTCCAAAATTTAATATTATCCTGGCTTTTTTGGGGCTAATGGGGCTAATGGGGCTAATGGGGCCCTTAATTTAATCTCTTTGGCTAGCTAGCCCCGTGAAATACCGGCTTAATAGATTATCCAAAAAGTCCCCTTCCAAATGTAGCCCTAGCTAAATCGTAACTACTAAGTATTCTTGCCGCCTCTAGCAGCCTCTGGCAGCCTCTGGCCGCTTCTAGCCGCTTCTAGCAGCCTCTTGCCAATAATCCCATAAAACCTAGAAGCCATAAGTATTTTTCAAACTCTTGTACATGCCCGGGCTCTTGTAAATGCCGGGGCTCATTTAAAACGCCAGGGGCTAATTTAATTAGGCTTTCCCACTGCCCTAGCGTATTGCCCCGCCAGGGACTGGCGGGGCAAACCCTCCAGCTGGGTAAGGCCGCCTAAGGCTAGCATCAGCTCTATGGACTCCAAGGTCTCGTTCTGACGGCGCAAGAGCTCTAGCTGTATCGCCTCCATGCTCACAAGCTCCCTTAGGAGCCCTGCCTCGGGAAGGGTAGGAATTACCTCCTCATGCCAGTTGGCAGAAGCTAGGCGCATATTGGCTAAAAACCAAAAGAGGGCCTCTTGGGACATAAGTCCTTCCGTTACTCCGGGAGGAGGACCGTCTCCGCCCATGTCATTCCATTTTTCTATTGCCCAGGACTCCAATCCCTCCACAGTGGGGATCTTTAGGCTGGCCACCTTGGCAAGCACTGCCTGGTAAATAGCCTGTCTGCTCTCAAAGTCCTTTTTCTGGGTAAGATAGATCTTAGCCCCCGGGGTATCCGCCTGCTCTTCAGATAACTCGGAAGCAGGTATTGGGTTAGAGAGGGACTCTAAAAACCTAGACAGTTCCCCCGTCTCTTCTACTGTTAGGGTCTTTGGTCCTCCAAAGTTTCCTATGAGCTGGGCAGCTCTTTCTTTTCCCGGCCAACTAGCATCCCTTAACTCCTCTTGATAGTCCAAAGGCCTAGAGTATCTCTCACCTCTGGTAAGTAGCCTTTCTAAGATATCTTGGATAACTACCTGACGACTCTTATTGGAGAGCTGCAGTCCTGCTCCCATCTCAGATAGGCCGCAACTTGTAACTGGTTGACTGGCAGGCTCATAGGTCCTGTCTATCTCCCTATTGGCGCTATTGGCATCCGCTGCCCTGATGGAGGCCTCTAAGCTTTCCTTAGTTAATAAGACCGCCTCCCTTAGGGCCGTTAGATCTTGGCGGATATTTGTCACCTCAAAGCTGGCAGCCTCCCTGATGACGGCATCCAAGGGGACCCAAATACCCGCTATTACCCTTTCTGCCGCACTATTTACTATGCCAGATAGGCTAATGCAGTCGCAGGTGGCAAGTGCCTTCCCCGTAGGCAAGACCAAAAAACCCATTGTGAAAAAAAGAAACAAGGCAAAATGTCGCATAATACAACCTATAAAAAACTTATAAGTAAAAAATCTTCCCATTTAGATCTAAAAACTAAACTAAGCTAGCCCCTCTCCCTTTGGCGCAAGGCGCCAAAGGGAGAGGGCAGACTTCCAATTTCTTAATAGTCCCATTTGGAGATAAGCTATCTTTAAAAAGCTAGTATTATCCCCAAGCTACCAAGAGAGAAGATTTGCCTTTTTAGCGAGGCCTAAAAAGGCCTTCGGCCTCTTCTAGGTCCTTATCATCATCACCATCACCCGCTCTGGCCCCTTCCTCTTCATGGAGGCCTCTTTTGGCACCTAATGAAGATGAAAGCTTCTTTAAACTTGGATGTTGGGCACCTTCCATTAAGGCATCATCTAGACTGGGATCCGGGGTCTCTGGGCCTTCTGCACTTAGATAGTCATCCATGGGCGCGCTGTCTGATGTTCTGTGGTACTCAGCTGCCACTTCGTAATCATCTAAGCTGTTAATATAATCCGCCCTTTGAAACTCGCGGTCCTCTTCCTCTTCCAAGGTCTGATAATCTGGGTAATTGTCGTCTTGGTCCCTATTGGGGGCCCAGGTCTTCCTGCGCCCTGAGCGGACGTCCCAAAACCTTTCTATGGTGGCCTGAAGGGTGCTATGCTGGACGCCGGATTTGTCCTTCCAGAGGGAAGGACGCAGATTGGTGGTGGTGATGGCTATCTCGTCTCCCTTTACAAAACCTAGCTTCTGAAAGCTTAATGCCTGCTTTCCCCACAGTGTAAGATCGTACCATTGGTGGTCCGCCCCATCTTTTGGGGGATAGACCTTGGCGCACAGGCTGATGGCAACAGCCTGTCTGCCGCTTTCTGTCTCTATCTCCCTTGCGCTTCCTATGCGCCCGCATATCAAATGCATAGTAAAACCAAATGACATATGACTCCTCTATTAGCCCCTCTTTTTTTTGCACTAATTGGCTCTTAGCCTAAGCTGCCTTTTAAAAAGGGGGATATAAAATAGCTAACCTTTTACTTTTTGGCTAAAGGCCTTAACTAGCCGGATAAATTAGAAACTAAAAAATGAATACCTTAAAAACTAGAGCTGTACTCTCTATTAGCTAGCCCAAGGCAAGCGTATCTTTGATTAATTGCGCCCCTTACAATTAAACCCCAAATCCTTTTGTGCTCAGAAAAGCCCCTCTTTTTTGGCTTAAAATAGAACTTACCTCGCTTGAAGCCTAAAATAGAACTTACCTAAAAGGCCTTGCCATCTTTTAAATACTCAAAACGACTATCCCCTTATCTCGCGGGCCACCTCGGCAAAGATCTCCCCTAGGGCCCCCTTTGATGTTTCAATATTATTTAAGAGCCTTCGCTCCAGCTCTCCTTTGATGCCCGAGGGGTATAGCCTAGAAAGGGCCTTAAGGCTCTTTTCCACCCCGAAGCGGGCATACAATTGTGCCCTTAGGGCACAATCTTCTGTGGTGGAAGAAAAGGCCCATAAAAGAGCAGGGGACAAGGTATTGCATAAGAGCTGCCTTACTGTCCCTAAGCGGGTTTTAAAGACCGCCACGAACTGGGCCCCCAAGGGCCCAGGCTTTCCCAAGGACTCCAAAGAGTTAGCCAGCTCACTATTTAGACCGTAGACCTTTTCCAGCTTCTCTTTACCTTTCATGTTGCCCACCCCCATCAGAAATACCGAGGTTGCCAGATCCAAGATGACCTCAGGAAAATCATTTAGGTTCTGGGAATACAGTCCAATGGAAAGGTTCCACTTCCTGGACTCCCGGCTAATGGTCTCTAAATCTCCTATAAGCTGACTTTTAACCGCCTCCTCTCCGGTAACCCTATGGAGCTCGTCATAGCAGAGGCGCTTGGGAGAAAGGCGCATATTATTTATCCTCTCTAGATGATAGTCCCTATACATTGGTTCCATCTCCAATACGTCCTGGGGCATCAGAAAGAATCTTCCAGCTGCCAGATAACGACCCAGCATGTACATGATGGCCGTCTGGCGATCCCCTAAGGCCCCGGCCCCCCTGGGTGCCACCTCATCTAGATCCAAGGCTATGACCCTAGCATCCCCTACAGAGAACCTGGTCTTTTCCGCTATCAGAGGGTAATCCCTAATGGCCTCGGAAAGACACCTCCAGGCATAATCTTTAATGTCTTCCCCAGTACCTGGCACCTTAAAGCAATAGGTGGCCTTTATCCCAGGATCGACCCGGAGCATATTGGCAGCATCGCTCAAGGTGGGAACTGCTGCCCTCTGGCAGAGATAAGCCTGCCTCCTGTAGCCCTTGCCAAAGAGAAAGTCCACCGCCTCCCAGACACTTAAGCTATCTTTTTTGGATAAACCCTTATCTAAGGCAAACTCATAGAGCTTTGGGCCCACGTTACCAGGGGTAAAGAGCCTAGGCCGCAGCTTAAGGTCCCTATAGGCACCCTCTATGGCAAGTCGCATAATGCCTCCCACTCCCGTGGGAGGCAGGCCTCCCACGGGAGTGGCAAGTAGGGTCAAAAAGTTTACCAAAAACCCCAAGTGCCCGGTCAAGGGAGAGCGTAGCCCTAAGGGGGTATCGAAGGGATTTACTGCGTACTCTTTTGTGAGCCTCAGCCTGTGGAAGGCAGCTAAATGCTTTTTGCCCTGGGGCAGAGTGCTCTGTAAAAGCTCAATTAAGCCCTTGGAACTGGGTCCCACGTCTAGGATAGAAAGATACCCCAAGCTATCGGGATTAGAGAGGGCAAAGGCCAGGTTTAAGGTATTTAAGAGCACACTTTTACCCGCACCCATGGGCGCAAAGCCCAAATCTATCCAGGCCGCCTGCTGGGAAGAATTGGGGGCATAGGCCATAGCCTTCCCGTCGGGGGTCCTAAATCTTACCGGCCCGTCCGTCCAAGCGGAGGCAGGCCTTATGGGAAAAAAGTTCATCACCTCCCCCAAGGGGGCCGCCGCCCTTGGGGCGGGGCCCCCATGGGGGAGTAATGCAGTTGTGGCACATAAGCTTAAAAGAGGATCCCCCGCCTCTTCCTGCACAGAGGACTCTCCCCAACCGGAGATAATAGTGGATAGGACGCTCTTCTGCCTTTTCAAGGCGCATACTGCGTAAGCTGTGCTCTCGTAATCGAAAAGCCTTACCATGGTATTGCAGTTGACTGACAATCCCACTATGGATAAGCCCTCTTCCGCCAAGGCCGCAAGTTCCTCATAGGCACCTACTAGCTGCCTATTGTCCTGGGAACTAAAGGATAGGATCCTGGCTATCATGGTGCGCATCTTCATGGATCCCAGCCCGTCAGGGCTAAGACTAATGGCTATTTCTAAAGGCACCCTGGGCCGCTTTTGGGATAATGCCCGCATGAGCTCAGAAAAGGGTTTGGGATCCCTGGGAGGAATTGAGAGAAAAAAAGGTGCGTGGAGAAGATCCCCTGCCTTAATAAACTCCCTTTCCACCACCTCGCAGTCGGAAGAGAAGATCTGTCCCTTGATATCTGGGAAAAGTCCCCAGTGGGGCGATAGAAGATCCCCCTGGGGCTCTTTTCTATTCCCCTGCCCTTTTAACTTATTTATGCCCTTGCCCTCTTCTAGCAGATCCTTGCCAAGGGCTAACTCTGCTACTTCTTGTGGGTATACCAGGGGAAAGGGGTCACCCAATAATCTTGGCTCCCAATTGGCCGGGGCATAAGCCTCACCATAGATGCTAGCTTTAATATGTCTTATTATCTTTTTAGCAGAGATCTTCTCGCTTACCAGACCCACCAGACGCAAGGCCTCCACCAGGGCGCCTAGGGCGCCCTGGTGGGAGCTTAAGAGCTCTTTGGAGGCATCCCTTAAGGTTTTAGAATTTTTATTAGCTTTGCCATTGTGCTTGGCTCCAGTTAGATTAGAAAGGGTAGTCCATAGGTAGAGGCGCAAAGATTCAGCGCCTATCAAGGCATTTATGCTCTTATGCCAATCTTCTAAGATCCCTTCCATTCCAGAAAGACCAATGGCCCCAGCGCGCCTAATGGCGCTAGTTTCATTGTTTTCATAAGAAGAAGGCACCTTGGGGTCGTAGCTAAAGACTATCTTCAAAAAGCGTCCCTTACCATCGAAAAGGACCCTTAGCTTTTCAGCTAGGGTGGAGACAATCTTTTTCCTTCCCTCTTCCGAGACCTTCTCCAAGGTGCCATGGACCTCCAGTGCGGATATTAGAGAGGAGTCGTCGGAGACCAGGGTAAAGCTATCTTCAGCTCCCACTAGACGGCAGTAACTGGATGCCGGCCCCTTTAAGGTCTCGTAGAGACCATGGGCCGCTCTATTGAAGGTATGATAAAATGAAGTCATAAAATTTTTAACTATGCTTGGAAATGTACGATCTTAGCTCTTTACGCCTCTTAAAAGTCCCGGCGCCTATTAAAGTCCCTCTTAAAAAGCCAAGGGGGTAAAAAAGAAAGAAAAGTGCCTAGAAGCTTTAAGATAAAGAAAATTGCCTAGAAGCTTTAAGATAGGGAAAAGTGCCTAGAAGCTTTAAGATAGGGAAAATTGCCTAGAAGCTTTAAGATAGGAAAAATTGCCACTATAGCCGCCATCTCCCTAAGCTATGGGGGCTTTAGAGCTTAAGGTAAATTGTTTTCCATTAGTTTAAAAGTGGACTAGTAGACAAGGGAATTTAAAATAGTTAGGCTGCCAGATAAAGATTAATAGTCCCCATTAGTAACGCCGGAAATAGCTATCTTAAAGGCGCTTAAGGACTTAAAGCCGCATTTAAAATTTGCCAAGCCCCTCTAGCAAGAAAGTAGCTTTTAAAGCCTTAGAGCTCTTTAATATTGGCTCCTTTAGGCTAAAAAGAGGGGCATAAATTTAGCTTATCCCAGGCGCAATCTGCCTAGAGGCCAATAGGTAAATTTACCTAAAGCACTAAATAAAATGGCCAGAGTTCCAATAGTTAAGGCTACAAACCACAAAACTAATCCAAAAAAGGCTAAAAACCCATAAAACTAATCCGCAAAGGCTAAAAACCAAAACTAATTTACAAAAACTAAAGACTAAAAGTTACAAAGCTAAAATCCTCAAAATTACAAGAAAAAGACCTGGGGGAAAACAAAAGGGTAAAAAAGTTAAGTACTAGCTTCTAAAACTGCTTATTAAACCACCTTACTTAAGACCAACTGGCGAATGGATATCCCCTTGGGGTTCTGGGTAGGTGGTACTCTTTCCACCACCACCTCAGCCAATAATTTCTGGTTAGCAGATATCCCCACCGAGGACTGATAAGTTACCAGGATGGGCATCTCTATCTTCCAGGTCATCTTACCCCGAACAGGGGCTTGACTGACAATGACCGGGGCATCGGTCAAGACGGCTGAAAGGCTAAGCCTTTCTCCCTCGATCTTCTTTAAGTGCCCCCCGGATTCCAAAGAGCTTACAAAACTTTCAAAGCCCTTTGGATCGAAGTTCTCCCTTAGATCCATCAGCTTCTTTTTCCAATGGAGAAAGTCCAAGGACATGGCTCCGCATACCACCTCTCCGGTCCAGTTGATTAAGGACTCAGAGCTGATAAAGGGCTCGGATAAGGGAGGCATCTCCATAACCCTAAATTCAGGTGTCACGGCAAAGTACTTAACATCCTCACCTCTCAAAATAAAATAGCCCAAAGCAACAATGGATATTAATAAGAGGGGAAGTACGTACTGAATCACTGTAAAGAGCTTACGATTTTGGGAGAGATACCACTGTCTAGATCCCAAGGTGAAATCCAAGGTAGAAGGTAAGTCGCCTTTTAGCTCTCCACTATCTTCTCCTTTTAAAGGCTCTCCCTCTATTTCCTTTTGGGACTTATCCTTCTGGAAAGCTTTTTGGCCCTCCCTTTCCAAAGAGCCTTTAGAGAGCGTAACCGGTGTACTTGAGGGAGGATTTAGGACTTCCGGACTAATTAGGTCATCTTGGGCACTTGGGACTATGGCATAGGTCTTAGCGATTAACCTCCTATTGTCCCCTTGATACGGAGCTGCCTGGTCCCCTTCAGCCTGTAGCTTTTTGCCCCCAGTCGAGCCTCTCTTTATTTCCTCAATTGGCGGCAAGAACCTATAGCCATCCCCGTCTCCTTCATCGTCGTCATCATCATCATCATCATCGTCGTCATAGTCATCGTCATCATAATCGTCATCGTCATAGTCATCCTCGTCATCATCGTCTTCGTCATCCTCGTCATCATCTTCATCGTCATCATCTTCATCGTCATCATCCTCATCATCCTCATCATCCTCATCATCCTCATCA
>JAITII010000008.1 GCA_031279515.1 Deltaproteobacteria bacterium | reverse complement strand
CGGCGCGGGCTTGATAAGGAAATGATAAAGTTATATTGAGAGGTCAAACAATAATGCGTTGTAAATAGTGGAATAAATCGATTTAAAAATAAGCCATTAGAAAAATGGCGGGCGGCGTCATGAAAATAAAAATTTTCGGAAGTCTATAAGTTGTATAGCTTTGCGGTCTGTATTAACAATTTGACGATAACTCGGGAAAAAAAGAAACAACTTTTTTTATTTGCGTTCGAGGCGTCCCGAGCGTGTTCACTTTCTTAAAATTTCTAATGTGTTAACATTCCCTATTATAGAATTCTGGAAATGACAAAAAGGGCCTTTATTTTTTTGGGTCTTCTCTTATTATTATTATTATTTATTCAATATATAAATAATAATAGAGCTGAAAACCGCTTGGTTATGTGGTTCTCATTTTAGCGAAATTTTTTGATTAAGATATAAAGATATTAGGACGGCTATGTTAACATTTTGATAACACGCGGAAGCCCGCTTGTATCCTCACTTTCCCTAAATTGCTATTAACCTGTTATTAAAGGAAACATTATTGATGTTTAGATAGCCTATCCAGGTTAGCGTGCTCGCGTGCAAGCGATATGCAAGGTTAGCGCGCTGGTGTGCAAGCTAAGCAAGCAAGCGACGCCAGGCAAGCCAGCAAGGCTTAAAATAGAAAAGGCAAGCTAATATATAGCTTGCCTTTTTAACTTCATATCAGAACATATAATACGCGGCCTTTCGAAAGGACGCATATTATAGCTTGTTAGTATCTTTTATCTACAACAGTAATTTTTAAGACTCTTTGATGTAATTAAGCAATTTATTGATTTTAATATCAGATAATTTAATAATTATATCTTTACCTATATAATCAGATAAAATGCCAAGGATCTGATCATAGGCAACGGCCTCTTTAGACGTCTTACAATGGATTTTAGCGCCCTTTACAGGCCTGGTATTTTCTGGCCATAGGAAAGTTTTCATAATATTACCCCGGAGGATAATTTCTAGACATTTATAAATCCTTGTGTTTCATATGTTTCCCAGATATAGATCGTTTTTTCTCCTTACCTTTAGATAGATCTCGCTTCTGTTTTCCGGAGGCATAAAAATGTTTTCGTTGTCTAAAATATTTTTAATCTTGACTTGATCTTTCTGTAGTTTTCTTAAAATCGATTGTATGGTCGTTTTTAGTTGTTTGCTGTGCTGGGGTTGGATTTTCTTCTGAAAATCAATTTTTTATATTATTCATATATTAATCTGGATTAAGATAAGGGCAATATGGAATAAAAAAATCTCAATCTTTTTTTATTCTTTGAAAGCCACTCTTTTACTATTTTTCCATGAAAACAAAAGCTTACAAAAAACTAATAGGCCGTCTAAAAATGAACTTAAAAAGTATCAAATTTATTTATCTTACCAAATAGGCTCATAGCGCCTTTTGTCCCTCTGAAGTCCCAGTAAAGCCGCCTTAGGGCCAGGCTGGATTTTCACCTATAAAAAATATCAGCTATTCATAGAAATAAGCCCTGGGGAGCCCTGGGCTTTTACCCTTATTGTCCTTCCAGTGCGACCGTAATGGACTACCTGGTTAAAGCTTTCTTCCAATGTAAGCTGTACCCTTTCCTGGCCAGCTAAGGCATCTAGCAGGTCTTTTTTAGCTGAATCCAAATTGTAGCTGGGATTTATTTTCTTGTTTATACCCAAGGTGGGGATACTCATCGTACCCATGACCGTATCGGCATAGAGCTCTGCCTCAAAGGTGGGACGGGCAAGGGCTGCCCCCAAGGCATTGGCATAGGTGGCCTCCTTGGGCGCTTCGGCGGGGATACCCAAAAAGTCTCGGGAAAACTCCGCCATGGGAAAAGCTGGACCCCCTAAAAAGACCACCTTTTTAGGCTCCAACTTCCAGTCCACTAAAAACTCGTTGATAGTATATACAGGTTGCCGATTAGCCCTTTCCAAAAATTCTGAAAGGGCCGATGTAAGATGCCCGAACACGGCTTCCACTGCCTTTTGGGCTATACTCTTGGGATCGGAGCCGAGTTTGGCAAAGGCTTTAAGGGATATATCCACGTCGCCTACTTGCGTGCGTCCCAAGACATTTAATGCGTCTGTTAAAGTGGGGGGACGGCTGTCGGCATTAAGCGGATCTAAGGCCAGGGCTAAACCCCGGCGTTTAGCCTCGGGGATGAACTTATCCCCGTCCCAGCTAAGATCGGTATCCCCGCCTAGGGCCAGTGAGCTCGTAAGTAAACCCCGCACCAGGGTGTCCCTGCCGGCTACGCGCATACCCCTGGAGGTCATTAAGGGCGCCCCGCGGGAGAGGATACTAAGATCAGTGGATGTGCCGCCCATGTCCACCATAAGTAGATCCTCGTCTCCACTATCATTATAAAGAGACCACATGCCCAAAAGTGAGGCCGCTGGACCGGCTGCTAATGCATTTACAGGCACCCTGTTAGCTTCCTCAAAGCCCATGATGCCGCCGTCGGACTTTAAGATATTTATCTTGGCTGAAAGCCCCTGACCCTTGATGGTAAATTCCAGGTCCCGCAAGAATTTACCGTAGAGGCGCCATACCGCTGCATTTAAGATAGCCGAGCCCAAGCGCCTGGGAAAGTTTAGGGAGCCGAAGACCGAAGAGGCCCCCAACACCGGACCCGAAGGTATACCCTGGATAGCTCCTACTATCTCTGACTCCAAAGCTGGGTTTTTGGGGCCGAACTTAGAGGCCACCACCAGGGCCTGGGCACCTTGCTCCACCAATTCTTCGGCAGCTTGCTTGGCCTCCTGCAAGTTAAAGGGAGTAAGTATCAGCCCTCTATGGTCCTGGGTGGCAGACAAAACCCGGGTGGGGACACCTAAGACACTGGGGTCAAAGGGTAGCCCGGGGCCTAGGGTCACAAGGACACCCACCTTATCTGCTGAGCCTGTAAGGACGCTATTTAAGCCTAGAGTAGTGGAGATGGTGATACGTTTAACCAGTCCCCTTTTAGGAAGATCCTGTAAAATCTTTGTGAGTACCTTCTCCAGACTTAAAATGAAATCGGACTCAGTAAGGGCCTTGGCAGTGGAATGGACACGAAAATCCGAGTCTAAAAGCACGGCGTCGGTATGGGTGCCACCCACATCAATACCAATGTACATTAAGTAAAGCCCTCCTAAAAATGAGGATGAATTTAGCCTGAAGAGAGGTAATTAAAGTTAAACTGTAGGGCTGGATTGTCTGGTTTTCCCCCGAAGATGGGGGGGAGAGGCGGGAACTGAGACCTATTGATTGCCTGCTCCACAGAGGCATCAAAACTGGGATTGCCAGAGGATATCCTGAGGTTCTTGCCCGTAACCCTTCCGGACGGGTCTATGGCAATGACAAAAGTGGCGGTGATGTTGCTGGACCCCAGTCCAGCTGGTGGTAACCAGTTGGAGCGCACAATCTCCAGGATCTTGAGGTAATAGCGCTCCGCTTCCGGATCCAGTCTTTGCCCTTGGGTCCTGGTGGAAGCTGGTGTGGAACTGGAGCCATCGCCGCGCCCTCTTTCCAGAGCCAGATTGGCGAGGGTCTGGTTTAAGGCCTCATCCTCAGCGTCTCTTTCCTTTTTCCGCTGCAGCTCATCCATGCGCTGGGCTAAAAGCTGTTCGTCCGTGGGGGTCTTTTTTTTGGGTTTGGGCTTAGGTTCCGGTTTGGGTTCTGGGGGTTTTTCCGGTGCCTGGACCTTGGGCGGAGGCTCGTTGGTCCTTTCTGGAGGCGGAGGAGTATTGGGTGGGGTTTTACCTATGGGTATCACTTCCACAGGGGTTTCTGGGATCTGCACCTCCTGGTCAGGCGTAGGCTGGGGAAGGACCGGCTCGGCAGGTGGTATGCGTACCACATCCGGTACCGTGAGGTTAGGATTTACCGGAGCCGCAGGGGCAGCAGGCGCAGGTGGTTCCACTGAGCCTACTAGTTGTATGGTCATGATATCCGGCATGATCTGGCTAGGTCTAGAAAAAAAGTTGGGTAAAAAAAGTATCGCCAGACACAAAAGGACATGGAAAGCCAAGGACGCAGTGATGCCCACAGCAACTATACGCTCTTTATGGTACTGTCGGGTATCGTATGGATTAGGCGTCACAAAAAGCCTCCCTCTTTAAAAAATGCTTGTCAGCGGGATGTTCCGGTACCGGTGAGACTCACCTGAGGCTCTGCCGGAGCGGCAGGACCCGTTGCCACAGGGGCGCCCGGGATATCAGGCTCATTACCAGGTTCGGTCACAAGGCCTATATTGGTAATCCCCGCTGTCCGTAAGGCCCCCATGACTGAAGCCACCCTGCCGTAGGGGACTCTACGATCCGCCTTGATAAAGACTAGTTCCGTGCCCTTGGTTTCCATTACCCTCTTTATCTGGGCGTCCAGGTTGTCGATATCCGCCAATGGAGTATCGTCCAATAAGACCTGACCGCTCTGGGTGACCGTCAGGACAACCATGGTCTGGTCAGTGCGCATGACAGAGGCATCCACCTTTGGGAGATCCACTTCCAGACCCTGGGTCATCATAGGAGCCGCTACCATAAATATTATTAAAAGAACCAGCATCACGTCAACCATGGGGGTGACGTTTATGTCACTTAAAAGAGATTGACGCTGGTTGGGGTTTTCATTGAGAGAAAAGGCCATATTATTCCTCCCTCCCCGCCGGTTTTTTCAACAGATCCCTTTCCAAAATGTTTACAAAATCCGCCATGAAATTGCCCATATCCGTCTCTAGGATCCTTATCTTAGAGTTGAAATAATTGAAAAAGATTACCGAAGGTATGGCGCAGACAAGACCAGCTGCTGTAGCCACCAGTGCCTCGGAGATGCCTGGGGCGACAGCTGCGAGATTTGCCGAGCCTTTGAGGCCTATCTCATGAAAGGAACCCATAATGCCCCACACCGTGCCAAAGAGGCCCACAAAGGGCGTCGTATTGCCGCAGGTAGCCAGAAAGGAAAGGGACTTATAAAGTCTTGAGCTTTCAGCTGAGGCGGCGCGCCGTAGGGCTCGTTCAACATTTCCCATGGCAGTGCGGGTGTCTAAGCGGGCTTTGTGGACCCTGCCAAGTTCCTGATACCCCACTCTGAAGATCTGGGCAATTGGGGAACCAGAATAGTCCCCAAGTTCAGCAAAGAGATTGGCAAGGGATCTAGACTTCCAAAAATTATTCAAAAACTTGCTGGAATGGCTATGAGCCCTGGAGAGCTGGATGAGCTTAAAAACTATAATGGCCCAGGAGATGATAGAGGCCAGGAGCAAAAGCCCCATGACCAGTTTCACGACAGGACCAGCACCCAGCACCATGTTAAGGATGTTGGACTCCACCGAAGTAGCCGGCAAATCAGTGGAAGTCACAGGGGCTTCTCCTTGAACCACTTGGGCAAACTCTAGCAACAACAAACTTGGGGACATTTCACTTCCTAAAAATGTGGTTTTTCTCTATATCTTTTAGCGAAAAGGTCAAAATAAGGCCTTTTGGAACCCTAGGAAAGGCCCTTGAGCACAAAAAACCTTAAGTAAAACTTCAAAATTTTAGTAACAATTTCTCAGCTTGTCAATAGCAATTAAGCTTAATAATTAGCTTTTATTAGCTAATTATTTTAGAAACTATATATTTTAGAGGGTCAGGGTATAAAGCCCTGGGGGGTTCCCATAGAAAAAAACAACAATATATACTCAAGCACATTTTTTATCAACTATATAAAGTGCCAACATAGGAGGGTTCTTTTCGAGTCTGGCTGCAAAGCCGGAGCTTTACAGCAAAACTTACTAAGGCAGATTTTCAACTATTTTACGAGTTCTGTTTTTTCTGTCCAATTGCAGTATAAGATAGCACCCAAATAGGAAATGAGCCAATTTTGAAAAGATTTAAGAGATCGCCTGGGGTAAAGGTGTGCTAGTTCACACATAAGACCGCTAAGACTCCGCAAAAGGATGATACAGCTCTTTGGCTATTTTTTTCCCTTTTTGGGTCTCTCTGCCGGCCTTTCCAGAAAGGCCGGCATGCCCAGGTTTTTTTAAGTTCCCCCGAAGTTTACCGCCGAGCGCAAAAGGGCTCCCGTTATTTCAGACTATCGCCTTTTGAGGCTAAAGACAGCTTTGCCCGCCCTTTACCCTAGAGCTTATCTAAAATCAGGGTCAGTGGGGAAACAGGCCCCCTGGTCAAGAGAGGATTTCTGAATAAAATATAATCGCCAGGCTTTTTTCCCTGGACTACCTCGATGAGAGGCTTGTTCTTGGATATTGGAAAGTCGCCGGCGGACTTTTTTTTATCTGGGATATTGTCTCAGTCAACCCAAATCTGAGAGCCCCCCCCAACCCAGCTAGGAGTGGTGAGCGCCCTAAGGCCTATGTTGCAGGCCGCATTGATGTCGGCGTGTATGATCCTCGAAGATTTTTCATCGCCGCTTAGAAACAAAGCGCCGCCTTTGGAGGGGATAAACACGTTCGCGGTCTTGGCAAGGTCGGACTTGGAAAGGCTTTTAAGCCTGTCATCAATGCTTATCCATAACCAGTCTTCTGCCAAAGCCGTACCTTTTTCGCTCCGGACCCTTGCCTCTTCCACCTTTTTTCTTATCCCTGGCTGGGACATAAATTTAGCCGCAGAAATCTCGCGAGCCCTCATCCCGAAGGCTCCGGTCCTGGAGTCGACGGCTGCCGTTTCGGCCGGGTCGACTTCGATGAGCATTAAGCCTAGACGCCTGCATCGTTGCTTCAGCTTCTCTCTTATGCCCCCCGCTCGCATAGTGGATATGAGGCGGTTTTCGCTCATTGTCCTGCCAAGGTTTGGTGTCAGGCTGTCAAGGTTTTCCATGACGACGATCGGGCACAACTTTTCATCGCCGGATCCGGGTCCTGTGGATGATTTGCCATTTTTGGCATTTTTCCAGTATGTGCCCAAGGCGTTTGTTGTCACAATGCTGACAATCTCGTCGACCCTTTGCGCTACGAGCCGTTGCACTATTACCTTCTCTATTTTGCCGACTTCGGTGATGTCGAATCCTGAGGACCCCTTGGCTACGCCCCCTTCTGCCAGCTTATTGGCGCGATGAAACGCAAGAGGCTTCATGACTTTATATATTAGCCTGTTCATGGCATCGATACGCAAATGGGAGAGACCCCCCATTTGCCGGGCGGAAAGCCCGTCTTCCACTGTGCCAAACCGGCACGGGAAAAGGAAACTGTGCGCCGTATACTTTACTTTGACAAGGTTTGCTTCAATCTCTTCAAGGGCCTCTTTGAAGTGCCTGGCTATCTTATCCAGGTCGGTATTCATCAGCGACTGGGCAATCTGTACGAATTTAAGGTACTTGGAGCCGGAGGCCTTTCCAAGCTGCCGCTTGGAGTAAGCCAGAAAGAGATCCTGGTAGCCCGGAAGGGGTTTGATATAGCAATCCCATAATTTGGCAGCCGTATCCAATACGATGTCCTTGTCCTTGTACCTTAATAAATCCCACCAGTTCTGGAGCCCTTTGGCAACCTGTAACGGCGATTCGTCTTTCAGAAGCAAGGGGATCTTGGAAAGGTTAAAAAAGTGTCCGATGACCCGGGTTGTGGTAACGACGAGCTCGTTCACAGCGACGATTGCCGTACGTGAAACGCTGGCAAGTGAAGGATCTTTTTCTTCGGCAGGTGGGCAGGGAGGCGCTTGCTTTAGGGAAGGATTTTTTCCTTTGGCAGGTGGGCAGGGAGGCGCTTGCTTTAAGGAAGGATTTTTTAAGATCCTATTCAGCCTTTCCCGCTGGTTGCCCTTGCACTTCCCTTGGCCGAAGCCAGAAGACATGAGTCTCTTGACATAAGGTTCGCCAATGCCAAGCAATACATCCGCATTGTGCAAGGCAACTATCTCATCGTCGGACAGTTCCCGTCGATCTTTCGCCGATTCGCCCGGTAATTTCGGTAAGTACTGCTCCCCAATCCGCGCCCATGGAGTGGAGTTGGCTTTACCATCGTCCAGGATGTCCGGCCCGGTCCTTCTGAATATGAGAGTTTTTTTTACTAAAACCTCGTCATTTCTCATTGTCACCGGGACATGGCACCACAGATCGCTAGGTGTTGGAATGGGTACCTCATTTTGGAGGCACAAGGCTTCCAAGGCCTCTGCGGTAGTGGGGTGCATAAAGGATAGGGCAAGGGAGTTGTTCCGCCCTAAATCTAAACACAGTATTTTAATGCCTGAAAGATCCCATCCGATATCGACCATGACAGATTGGTTCTTTTTTGGGGGAATGACGGCCTGGTAAATGGGTTTCGCGTTATGCTCCTCGTTTTTTGTCGAGGTGGATCTGTGGAATGGGCCGTATGGCCATATCTTGATATGAAAATCAATTGCCCAGGTCATGCTTTCCTGAATGCGTTCCAAGGATTTGCTGTCAATGTTCTCGCCTTTCCCCAGGACCCGTAGTTTACTCTGTGCCTTCTTATTCGGCCTTATGGTAATGGGGCTATGTTTTAATTTTGTGTAGAGGTCGTGCAGCTGGCATGGGGCCTCGGGTCCTTTGGCGCTAGATTTGAACGCCAGGGCGTCGTTTATTCTTTTTGAATCCCAGTAACCCAGGCAGTTGACGAATTTGGTACCGTTCCAGAGGGTCAGAGTCAAGTACTGAAAAAAGTTTCCATCGGGGTAAGTTTTGGCATCTTGCTTGACACCCATCCTTCCTTCCCCGAAACGGAGAGGGACTGGGGACAGGTAAGGGTCGATATGCTGGAGCATGGGAATTTTCCGGCGCGTAGCGCCGGAAAGGTCGTTTCTGGCTTTGACGTAGGCTATGAGATCCTCCGGGGTGGCGTCCGTGAGGGGATCGAATTCTTCCTTGGGCCAGCCTGGAAGTTCGTCGCTGCTGCACAGGTGCCTAAAAAGCGAAATACTGCCCCGCTGGTCGCATGGGATCGTTTCCCAGAACTCTTCCAGGACTTTTAGCCTCCCTGTCTCCGTCTCACACTTTTTGGCAGCCCATAACTCGTACAATTGTTTGTACCCTGCTATTTCAGCTTCCGATATCTCGCAATCCTCCACCGCGCCGGAGTCGATCTTTTGCTTGGCCCGGAACTCGTTAAGGGCGATGACCGTTTTTGGGTGGACTGTTTTCATTAGTTCTTTCCCTTTCGCGGCCTGACTCTGCCTGGCCCTCTCCCTTCTAGCTACCCAGGACATATGGGACTTAAATCTCTGTAACGCCTCCGCCATGGTGCTCACATAGAATTCACGGCTAGGCCCTTCCGCTTCGAAAGGGATCCCGGACGCTTCCGACGCGTCATTCATCATCAAGGTAAGATATTCTTTGGGGCCCTTGTCGCTCTCGAAATTCAGGCACCTCGCGGACGACATCAGGGCGGCCCTCCCGAGCCTCCCTATCATTACCTGATCGAGAGGGGTATCCGTGCCCCGTTTGCCAAGTTCTTCGAGCAAGGTCATTGTTTGGCTCATATGGTACTTCTTCCCGAGAAAGTCCAAGAATTTATTCAAATCGGGGACGGTATCCCAGTAGAAAGGCAAGAGCTCGGACTGGAACAGAAATTCAAGAAGCCCGGTTAGCGAGGGCGTTCCGGGGGGAGCTTCATCCGACATGCCTAAAGTCCCCTGCAATGAACACAGCCAGGTTCCGGACCACAGCATTATCCGGGTGTAAATTTCGTGCAATTTTTGGAAATTGGCACCCTTTCCCTTGCCGAATCTATTGCTTAGCAAATTAGTGCAGTCAATGGAGCAATTCTCATTCGTGTACACTGGCTTATCCTCTTTTGGAATGTAGAGTTTCAACAGGTCATACATTGAGCCATAAAACGCGTCGATGATGTATCTGGCGCCTTCCGCATCGGCACAAGCCAATCCCCTCTTTTTCGCATCCTCCGCCGCCAAAGCTTTCCTGTTCACCAGGACGCTAGCTTTATTGATGTCAGCGGAAAGTGTGTACCTGCAGGTTACCCGCCACTCCTCTATCTGTTCTTCGGAAAGCCCCTCGTCCTTCAGGATTCTCTCGAAGGCCTCCGCCACTTTCTTGCGGCGCTCCTCCGGTGGGTCTGTGCCTTTGGCAATGACGAACTTGGCAGTCCTTTCCGTAATGCTCTCTGAGACGATCCATGAGGAAAAAAGGAAAAGCATGGCTGCTTTCCGCTTACCCTTGCTGTATTCATTGACAAAGGATGCGGGAAGGCGCCCTAACTCGGTTAGCACCCCGTCCAGCACCGAGGAGGCCGCTTGCGAATGAGCGATATAAGTCTTTAACAGGCAAGAGTTAAGCTCATCTAGCGACTCATGAATCAGCGATAATTTTTTTTGGTTCATCAAACGCCGGGACACCAGGTTGCTGCTGAGTATTATGTATTCCCCAGGCTTGAGTGTCTGGATAGGGTTTTCTGACGGCTTTAGTTCCATGTTCCTGCTCGGACCTCTAAAGTTTGCTTTGAAAAACAGTCGCCATTGAGCGTGGGGGCACGGGAGCAAAATAGCCCAGGATGGGGCCCCCTCTAGATATGGCGCTTCTAGTATCTAAATTTGAGGATTTTAGTAGGACTAGGGTTTTCATTAATATCATAATACAATTTATGCGGATAAAATACAATAGTTTTGATTATTATAAACTTTTAAATCCTTATAGAGATCTAATAGCATGAAAATAGTAAAATGAACCGAAATCACCAAAGAAGATCAGCAAAGAGGCTTATTAACATATTGTTCTTATCCCCTAATGGGGATAGCACCAATATAGTGCGTTTTTTTCTTAAGATCAATATCAAGATAGAGTAGTTTTAATGAAAAGTCTGTATTGCAACTGCTTTTGGCCGACGATACCGGCGAAATCCTTTGGAGGGGCTGCCAATAAGTCAGAATTGGCTAGGAGCGGATTAACTTAAACGTTAGTTCAGATGATTACGAAACTTATACGCCTCATGGCTTTCAGATCTATGGCTAAGGATTCCCTCTCACTAGAGGGAGATTTTTTTATTTTTGGTAAGTTGGCAGCAAGCAAAGTTAGGACAGGCTAAATTCCCTAGCTTACCTTCGCCTCTTTGACCTAAGGATCCCATCGCGGTGCGACTCTGAGCCGCGTTTTAGCCCTGCTTGGTACATGTCGGTATTTTTTTAATGAGAAGCCAGCGGAATGGCCCTCACCGGACTTTTCAAGGCAGGCTGCACCTTCTGTGGTTTGGGCTGGGGAAAGTCGCTTTTCCCTTGACTATTTTTTTCTTCTCCACAGGTGGAGAGGCAGGGTTTTCACCACCCCCCTCAGCTATTTTTAAAGGAGTATTTTAAAGTGCCAAAAAACTTAACATGCTGACTCCCTTTGGAAATAACATGGAGAAAAATCCACCCTCATTTAAGTGACAAAGCGGGCTTAAATATTGACAAAAGAAAATGGAAGCTAGAAAGGGTACTAATTTTCTAAAAAATCTAGCTTTAGTCTAAAGAGCCGTAAGACTACTGGCGCCATATTAGTCTAGCTTAGCTAAGAGTTCTACCGATTTGACCTCACCAGCAAGGATTTTTTAGGTTAGAAGCTAGGAAATAAGCCAAATTTATCCTAAAGATTCACAATATCCAGCAAACAGCCCTACGAATCATTTTCGTTTAAGAGCTAAAGAGCGAAAACTGGCACAATTTGAAGCAGAAGCTCTAAGTTTCAAATTAAAAAAGGCTTAGGAAGCGAATTGGAATATTATCCATAATATGGAAATATTATAAATATATGAGCTCGCCTCTTCTAGGACTTTGACCTTTTAAATCTATGCCATATTAAAGCAGGGCATTTTTTGCCACCTGGCCGCATTTATTCATGTTTTGGAAAAAAATGATCATAACGGAAAAAGTAACTGTATAACTAAAGATATCAAAATTTTACTATATAGTGTAGAATTTATATTAAATCACTACTAAATATAGTGCTCCTTTGTCTTCTAGATTTATTAGAGACTTTTTACGCCTCGATAATTTTTAAGGATTTTTTTTGGTGACCATAGCTGTCCATTCTAATATAAACTAAAAAGGCAAGGTTTTTAGGCCTTTTAATGACTCTACCTAGAGGAAAAGTCTTAACTATCAACAAGATCGGCAATTTACATATTTTATCCCATTAGAATATAAGGCAAGAGGCTTTTGGCTCTGACAACTCGTTGTAAATGAAATAAAAGATAAAAGACGCAAATGGCTAGAAAATTCTGAGAATTAGTATTATAATACATAAAAGACCGAGGGCTTTATTGACTAAAGCGGGAAAACCACCCTTTTGCATAAAAGCCCTCCCTTATAATTTAATTTACAAAATGAAGACTATATGTTATAAAATTATTTAGAGAAACATACATGGGACTTAATTTATTCTATAATATGGAATTTCTTAAGGGTATGTGTTAAAATAATTAAGTCTTTTTGCTGGCTTACGCACCAATTGAGGCCATTCAAAACATACCTCT
The DNA here is from genome assembly GCA_031279515.1 of Deltaproteobacteria bacterium. Lineage (GTDB taxonomy): Bacteria > Desulfobacterota > Desulfarculia > Adiutricales > Adiutricaceae > JAITII01. The sequence continues at coordinate 47,585 of JAITII010000008.1, read as the reverse complement.
CAATTACCTAGCCTATCTTTTAGCTTTTTTTGTGCCCTTATGCGATACCTTTGTTATTTTAGCCCAACATTTCATCTAATCCACTGAAAGAGACAAGAAATGAAAATATCACCCCAATATAAAGATAAAAGAATATATATCCCACAGGTCTTGATTGAACATATTAGGGATTCATTATTTATCTTCTCACTTATAGATGATCTTAGCTTATTTCCAAGGAGTTACAGACACTTTACTGAAGAGTGCGTGAACTCAAATCCTGAAGTTGCCGAGATAAATTCTAATGTAAAGATTCCAGACGCTATGTTTAAACAATTCGTGATCCAAACCACTAATGACAGTGATGATCTGATGGCTAAACTCTTCATTTACTGGCATAAGGAAGTACTAACACCTCCCTTTATACTGAAATCAGAATTACAAGACTATAAATGGCGACAAATACTGTTTATCTATCTTGACTTCATAAATAGTAAAAATGGTCAAAACTATATAAGTCCTGTTTCTCTAGAAGATATACCATATTCGCAAATGATTGAGACCACAGAGTATAATGAATTACCAAAAATATCAGACGAAATTAATGCTGCTTTAAATAAATATATTAACATTATAACAATAAAAAAGATATTAAATAGTACACACAATGAAGAGACAAAACAGATAAATAAAAAATTTAAGAGAAGTTATGAAGGCCTCAGGAAACTAACCTTTAAAAGAAATTCACAAAAAATACATGAAAAATTAAGCAACTCGTACCGTTCCCTACAAGACTTTACAGAAACTCTAAAAACAATTCTTGATGATACCCAACAAAGTCTTACGCAAAAGGGACTAAATCTTGAAAAGAGCTTGAATTTTATCAATGAAATCGACAAATCGGCTGTCAAAGAGTTTCCCGACCTTCTTTTACACAATTACAACTTTTGGTTCTCGGAAATCCAACAGGCAACAGATAACTTTTTAATCGACTTTAAAATTTCCAGAATACCGGCACAAATCATTTTGGAGATACTCAAATTTCCTCCGCTTGAAATACCAGATGCCTTAGCTCTAACTTTGTTGTCTGAAGAGATAAATAGTATCCCACCAGACATGGAATGGGAAAAGATATGTCCTTTGGGTGCTCAGCTCATAAATATCCTCTCATTAGCTAAGCCTGTAGAAGAATGTTTATTGGAGCCATTAAATAAATATTTTTCCCCTTTATTTGTCAGCAGACTTAATGAAGGCAAATTTGATATTGTTCTTACCAAAGAATGGAATAAAGATATACCAATTCCACTCAAAAACTTAACTCCAGAAGAGCGAGCAAAGATATTCTCTACTTGTGAAAACATACAAGGCCGTTCGGAGAATCCATTAGAACAAATGCCTCTAAAGGATTTTGAGCACATCATTGAGCTGTTAAAAAGAGAAAAAGCTGAGCTTATAGATGCCGTTACTTCCATTATTCCGAAAAAAGACAGAAAAAATATTCGCACTAAGTTAAAAAAGACACCTTTCAAAGATATTCTATCATCGTTCAAAAACGAAGATACTACTGACACATTTGTCTTTAAGGAAGACAGACAAGACAAAGAAGATGAAGAATACGATAAAGAACATGATGAAGATGTAGACGACGTGGACGTAGACGAAGACTATGATGACGTAGACAAAGACGAAGACTATGACGACGTAGACGTAGACAAAGACGATGATGATGACGATGATGATGACGACGATGATGACGATGATGACGATGATGACGATGATGATGAAGACGAAGACGATGATGATGAAGACGAAGACGATGACGACGATGATGAAGACGATGACGACGACGATGAAGACGATGACGACGATGATGATGATGAAGATGATGACGATGATGATGACGATGACGATGATGATGACGATGATGACGACGATGATGATTATGATTATGATGACGAAGATTATAGCTATGCTAGGGAATATGCAGAATTTTATAATGAAGAATATGGCTTAGTTGAAGTTTATCAAAAGATAAGAAAAGAGAAAGAGATAAGCAAAGAGGAAGTGATAAGCAAAGAGGAAGAGATAAGCAAAGAGGAAGAGATAAGCAAAGAGGAATGGTTAATCAAAGAGGAAGAGATAATCAAAGAGGAAGAGATAAGTAAAGAGGAATGGTTAATCAAAGAGGAAGTGATAAGCCAAGAGGAATGGATAATCAAAGAGGAAGTGATAAGCCAAGAGGAAGATTTAGAAGAAGATTTAGAGGAAACTGAAAGAAAAGTAGGTGTTCTTTATAAAAATGAAAAATATGAATATGATGATGAGGAGGAAGAAGAAGCTAACTACAAACCTATTTCCACTGTCCCTGAGCCGGAAAAGATATTTACCTGGTCCGAAATCACTCACCAATACTCCGACAAAGAGTTAGAAGAATTGGTGACAATTGCCAAAACTGTATTAACGAAAAACCCTTCAAAACTATCCCCTTCAGTAGAATTAGGCAATCCCATAAGAGGTATTGCCGCAAAACTCCTTGAAAAATCCCATACCAGGGGCGCATATCTCCTTTCCGTGGCTACGGACAAGAATTACTTTCCAAGTTGGCTCATGTCACTTTTGCACTTGGGATTAAACTTCACACCAACATCGCTTAATCTTAAGAACGATATTTACGACCTTCTTTCCCAAGTCCATCAAACAAAAACTTTTGAACTCGACAATTATGCACTCGACCAAATGGAGCCGGAAGAGGCCATTTTACTATATACAGCTCTCCTGTATCCCACCATCATGGCTCCTATGGCGTACTATAGGGGTTTTTATGCAGCTCTTGCCAATATGCTACCAAATAGATACATAACTGACCTTTTGGATAGCTTGGATAATCTAAGTGTCATAGGAGACCAAGAAGAATACGCTACGGATTTCAGGAAACTATTTACAGGACACAATTTAAAGAAAGTTCATTCAGATTTAATGGCTAAAACTGCATACTTCAAGGATAACTACCAAAACCACTCCTGCTGCTACGCACCAGCTACCATCATTTGGAAAAATATCATGAAGAAGGGGCTCTTATATGATAATCTGGAAAAAGCCATCATAGGAGATGACCTTGATGCTTTAAGTAACTCCATACAAGATTACAAGGACTCCAATAAATTTAAGCACATAATGGATGAAGTTGACGATCGGTTCAACAAAGTAGCAATCCATTCGACGGCTTTAAAGAGCCTCAATAAAAACATAGGCTACATGAACTCACTCTGTGAAGAGTGGGTTAACTATCATAGAACAGTAAAGGAAAGTAGTAAAAGAAACAATCCATACTGGAGAACAAAGCTGAATGATATCTTCAGTAAGGCAGGAGCTCTTTTAGAAGTTTTCCCACAGAAACTAAACTTTGCTGAAAAGCTCTTCCATAAGGTCATTTCCTCCATAGCCAACCAGAGCTTTTTTGACTTAGAGGATTCGGATGAGAACCAGACGGATCCCGACACTCTGGATTTAGCACAACACAAATGGCAAGATGACTTTTTTGCCGATGATTACCAAAAAGATTTGTATTCCTACCTGATAGTGGTAAAAAATAGCACGTCCACTAATCCTGATGGACTTACGCCCCCTCCTTTGGAAGAACTTTTAGACTCCTTTATAAGTCCTACTGAAACCCTTGAAGACGCTGCTCAAGGTTATATTCACCATTTAGAAAATCGGGAAATCGTTATTCCCGCCAACTTCTTGGAAAGCCGCGGAAAGTTTAAAAACTACGAGCCAAAAGGGTCCGACAAAAGCCTCCAGACGCTTTTAGAAGACATAGTGGACCCCTATATGGAAGAGGCGGAGGAGCTTATAGATAAAGCCAAGGAAATGCTCCTGGACTATTATTACTCCGGAGCAATAAACGATACAAAGCGCACTTTGTACGACCAAACTCTCCAAACCGCCATCCAAAGGCTTGAAGATTGCCGCGAAAATATCGACTATCTGGAGCTCAGCAGGGTAAAACATGGAGCCAACAGTGTGCTTTCCCGTTTGACAGCAGATTCTGCCCAGGCCAAAGTCATCACCACGGCGTTATTGCAAGGGATAATCAATGAATACCCCCTAAAAATATCCAAAGAACTGGAAAAACACATAAACTATCTTATCAATGAAAACGTAATCCGCGCGGCACAAGACCAGATTGAAGAAATCAGAAAACTACTTACACAGGGTTCGCCATTACCAAAGCTGCCGGCTAGCATGGATACCACCAACTATGGCGCAGAATTCTATGCTTTGTTAGATGATTTTTATCACAGCAATGACCCCTTCAAGGTGTACAGGGAAAAGCTAGCCTTGCAAAATGTTTCCCTCACACGTGATGGTCAGGAATTGTGGGAAAACTTACTCAAACTAGACGGCTTGGCCACAAGTAACGATAAAATAGAAAACTTTCTCAAAAGACTCTTATCCTGGCTGGGTTACTCTTTTGAGCGCAATGTTAAGATAATCCCTATAGACAAAAGATTTGACCGCCCTGTTTACCACGTATACGAAATAAAAGCCAGCATATCTCCCGAGCTTCCTATCTGGGAAGGACCTTCCGACACCCATACCCTCATCTTATGCTGGGGCGCAAATGTATCCCCTGATGCTATGATGGACATTGCCATGGGGGCAACTCAAGAAGATAACAAGCCTACAACTTTTTTAATCTTCACCTCCCTTTCCGGTACCCACAGAGCCCTTATGTGGGATTGGGCCAGAAAAAATCAAAAGGATATTTTGGTGGTGGACACCAACCTTATAGCCTTTTTAAGCTCCCCGCTTTTAAAAGAGAAAAGGCAGCAAGCCCTCTTTCAAAGCGGCTGCCTCGTGGGCAACTACAATCCCTACCGCACGGGAGGCCTCTTAAACCCAACGATGTTCTACGGTCGCCAAAACACCTTAAACCAGATAGCCGAAGGACAGAGCCACAAACTTCTCATGGGTGGAGCTTTTCAAGGGAAGACCTCGATATTGCAGCGGATACTCCAGGACGAAAGCCGCAATAAGCCCTCCGATGGGCACTATGTTACACTCCTTTCCGCCACGGATTATAAAGATATAGTGGAGCTAGTCCACGCCGGCTTGACGGCCCTGGAGCTGGCCCCCCAAGACAATACAACCCAAGCAGTTTTAGAGAAGCTAGAAGAGCTGGCAGTTCTTCTTAGCAGGAGACGCAAGGGTATGAATCGCTTAGCCATCTTGGCAGACAATAGCGATGAAATTTGGAACGAATTGCGCACCAATCCAAAAAGCCAGGAATTTTTGCTTAAAACCATAGACATGCAAGGCTTTGAGATAGTCTTTGCCGGATACAACTTGGCCGGAAAACTGCAGCGCCATCCACACGATCCATTTTTCGCCTTAGGCGATCCCATCTTATTGGGACCCTTGGGTGAACAGGATGCCATTTCCCTTGTAACTGTACCTTTGAGGGCTATAGGCTTTGAATTCCAGAAAAACGCATTAATCTACAAGCTTTTAAGCCACACCAACCAGCAGCCACACCTGATACAACTGTTCTGTCATGAACTCATAAATGAAGTCAGGCGCAATTTGGATCTCTCGAGCGTTCCTCCCTTTTTTATATCTGACACCAACATAACTTCGGTTATGGAAAACTCCAATATTAGAAAGGCCTTTAGGAATTTCTACCAGACCATCTTGAACCAGGATCCCCACTACATGGCCATCTATGCCACAATGGCCTTTCAAAATTTAGACGATTCCCTAAACGCCTCATCTGACTTTCCTCATACCCATAAACCGCAATACCTCTTAAAAAACCTAGCCGAAAACTGGCCGACCGGCTTTTCCGAACTAAACGAATTCGAATTGGACTATTACTTAAAGAATATGTCTAGGCTGGGACTAGTAAATCTCACTGAAAATGGTTATATTTACCGTCCCTACGCAGGTAATATGCTTTGGGAAAACGATGATGAGATATTACATGCTGTAGACAACTTATCCGATCTACAGGTCAAGGATGACTTGGAAAACATTTCTGCCAGAAGGCTCATCCTCTCGCCTTTAGTAGATTCCAACATTCCCTTCCCCAGTCCCCTTACCATGCTCCAAGAGCAAGCCCTTTTGAATCGTGAGAGCAACAATCCTTATTTTGTACTATGCTCCCAGGTCCAAGATCTAAAGAAGCTAAGCATAGCAATTGACACGCTTATCCCACCTATCTATCATGAAAAGCTGGAAACCATACATATAGTAGACCAAAAAAGTCTTAACGATGTCTATAATATCGTAAAAACATACTATAACGATAAAATTTATCATATCATTGTTAATCCCTTGAATCTTGAAGATTTCGATTTCGCAGAAATAGTGGAGCATTGCTTCAAATTGACAAGCGAAAAGAATCAGAAAAAAAGCAATGCCAAATATCTCATAACCATCTTACTCACGCCAGAATATTTGTACAACTCTAACATTACCCAGGAGAATATCAAACCCTTGAAAATGAGCGTCTTAAGGTTCGAAAAGAGCACCATTGAACTCTTGGCCAAAGATTACGGCCTTGATAACCTGGACACCCACGCCATCATGGAAAAAACGGGAGGCTGGTATAATTTAGTAACCTACGAACTTATGCAGCTTTACGCTTCAAAAAACGACATTCAATCTGAGCTTTCCGAAGCTGACGCCTGGCTCCAAATGAACTTCCGAATTGACCGAAATGTATGCCTTCCTATCTTAAAGGTTGTTTCCGACTTTGATTTGGTAAATTATAAAGACATCCAAGACTATTTTGAAGAACCGCTGGAGCCGCCGAGTTCAGTTCCAGTGGATGCGATTCCACTTCCGGGGCCGATGTCACTTTCGGAGCCGCCGAGTTCAGTTTCGGAGGAGGCGATGTCACTTTCCCTTGATTTCAGTGATATGCCGCAAAGCAACTATTTTATTGATTTGAACCACAAAATTATAGAGGCCGACTCTATAGTGGATGGCTTAAGCTATTCTGAGGATTTTACTGAATCATCCAACTTTAATAGCCACAATAATTCTTTGAAGTTGGTCATTGATGCCATGTTGGATCTTAAACTAATTCTGTCTGACGACCACAGGGCAGAAAGCCTAGTAAACTATTTTATTGACCCCTTTGTGAAAAAATTTCTCTTTAAACGTTAGAGGGCAATTACTTTATTATTAACCCAATTTACCAACCAAAAGGAGGTGTTCCTTTGATCCCCAATAGATTCTATGGGTATTGAGTTTTATTTCTCACTCCCAAAAACCAACGGAATATGATTTCTGCTTTCCCCATAGATTGAAAGTTTTTAATTACAACTCGCCTTTAATGTACTAGAAGAGGTACATCATGAATTTTGATAATATGGCCAGTTTGTTGCAAACATCAGGAGCCCAAGCATTTAAAGACAATATAGTTGACCAACTTATACAAGGTAACAATGTTATTGTCTATCTTCCTGATTATCTCATAGTAGACAATCTGATGAAGTCAATTAATGATGGTCTAAGGAAAAATGGCATACCTAAAATAAATATTGCCAATGCAGCCAACTATGATGGCCCCCCTACTTTAACCGCTCTCATGTCAGCTCAACCAGAGATGACTAAAGCCTTGCGCAAGAAACACTTCGCAGATTATTTTAAATCTAGCTCTAAGGACATGCTTCTTATTAGAGGTATTGTAAACTTAGATAAATTTCCTTCTGAATCCTACGGAGGGATTTATAAAGAACTCACCGAGGCATGCCAAGCTACAAGAAGCGACATATTTTCCGGCAAAAAACCTGCTGGCCTGCGTTACCTTGTTGTGCTTTCCCCCCGCTTTCCAGCTTTCCCCAATATGGAGGGCACTGTCAGCATCAATTGGTGGGGCGTTACCTCCAATATTGATCATATGGTCCTTTTCAAAAAGGCCATAAATTCTCTTGAAACCAAACCAACGGAAAGTATGTACTGGTGGCTTAAGGCTGTTTGCATGGGTGTAGGTGATGATGACCCCTGGTTAATTTCTGAGCTCGTCAACAAAATGCCTATGGAGCTATCAGAAATTTCAGACATTATAAAAAGTCATCCACTAAACTACTCTCACTCCAAGACTTTAACTCCCCAGTTTGAACCCGAAGCTCAATTCCTTTTAACAGGCGTTTCCCATGAATATCCCCCACCTCCGGAAAACAATGGCCACCGTGTTTTGTGGGCTAAAGGCCTCTTAAACCCTGGAGGGCTCTGCGCGTACCATCCGGTAGTTTTAGCGCAAAATGACACTTTATTGATGAAATTCGTTATTTCAGGTCAAGTTCACGTCTTTTTTCCCCTGGTGGAGCAGGTGAAAGACGCTATCATTCAGATAGTAGAGTCCCGCCTAGGAGAAGGGGTATGGGAGCATTATATCCCACTGGCCAAGGCGCGCGAGGATATGATGTTTGAGATCGGGCCCTTATCTTACCATCTGAAAAAGAATATTAATCCCACTGATAGTCGCCTTTCCTTCCTGGTAAACGAAATGGCCAATCTCGCCTATCACTGGAGCAAGGTACGCCACCTGTCCGCCCATCACAGGATCTGCCCGTACTCTACCCTGGAAAACGCCATCAAGCTTTACCATGAGGCTGAAAAATATCTGGACAAGAACTGCCCCATCGGCATGAAACACAAGACAAATTAGCTTAAAGGTTTGGGGTTTTGCAATATAAGCCCCAATCTCTACCTATAAGGTAGAAAAATAAAAAGCGCCTTTTTGGAATCTTCCCTAAAGGCGCTTTTTTTATCTCTAAACCTCTTGGCTTTGACTGTCACCGTACTTGCTTAGGTAACCTCGGGGGGTAATCATGTGGTTACGGTAGACAAAGGTGGTGCTGTTACCTATGATAACCAGGGTCTGCATGTCCACCTCTTCCGGCTCAAGTGTCCCTAAGGTCACGATAGTGCCATTCTGACCATCCCTGCCGCAGCGGCTGGCAAGTCCCACCGGGGTGTCTGGGGACATATTCTCCAAAAGGATTGACTTAGCCTCGCCCAATTGGGTGGCCCGTCCATGGCTGCGGGGATTATAGAGTATGATGACAAAGTCCCCGCGGCTGGCTAAGGTTAAGCGCTTTTTGATAAGCTCCCAGTCGGTGAGCCTGTCTGAAAGGCTAATGGCGCAAAAATCATGGGTAATGGGAGCGCCTAAGAGCGCAGCGCCATTGGTAAGGGCAGGGGTGCCTGCTACGACTGTGATTTTAAGCTCTCCGGGGTCAGTCCCTAAGGGAAGCTTCCTATCGGCCGCCACCTCGAAGACGACGCCCGCCATAGCATATACCCCAGGATCCCCTCCTGAGACCACAGCTACGCGCTCGCCTTTCATGGCCCTAGCTAGGGCTTCTTCGGCCCTCTTGGTCTCGGCTGTCATACCGCTGGACTCCAGTTTGACGTTGGGACTTAAAAGGGGGGCTGCCTGCTCTAGATATAACTTATAGCCAATGACTGTATCCACTTGGGAAAGGGCCTTTTTGGCCGCCACAGTGACGCCCTCTGGGCCCCCTGAACCCAGACCTATGACGAATAGTTCATAAGGGCTATTGCGCAGGTGGCCTTTTTGTTTTTCCTCTTGGGAACCAAAATCGGTCCCATCCTGGCTGCCAGTTGGGCTGCTGCTTCGCATACTGAAAATACTCCTATTCTTTTAAATACTGTGTCTGAAGGATTGGGGGTTTCTACCTCAGCTAGGCTATCCATGGGCTGGACCACTAAAGGTCTGTCTAAAACCCGGGACAATTCTAAGATAGCCGGCTCAGAGCCCCGGATCTCAGCTGTTGAGATTACTGAAAGAGACAAGGGGGACAAATTGAACTCCCCTAGGGTGTCGAAAAGCAAGCTTTTAAGATCGTTTAACTCTACACTGTGGTGGCAGCCCATACCCACCGCTAAGGCAGGGGGCCTTATTACCAGCGCACCTGGGGCAAGGGGCCTTACGATATAGTCCACGTAGATAAAGGGTACTTGTTTATCCTCCTGAGAAATACTCAAAAGCTCTTCCGTGCTCTCCAATGGGGGAAAGGACTCTTCCCAGGCAGTCAAATGGGGTAGTAGAAAGCCGTGGGGATCGTAGACAGGTACCTTGGCCCCCTCGGAAAGTTCTCTACTTACAGCAGCCAAAGGTCCAAAATCCTCTATGATAAGTCCCAGGTCCCTGGCTAACACCTCCATGGCTGGCTTGGAGGCGATATCTGTTGCTGTGTTTATGATGGGTATGCCCCCTGTTACCAAGGCCACCTTTTTGGCCAATTCATTTCCCCCGCCCAGATGGCCTGAAAGGAGGCTAATGACATAGCGCCCGTCTTGGCCTAGGGTCACTACCGCGGGATCGCTCTTTTTGTCCTTGATATAAGGGCAAATTGCCCTTACCACAAGACCTGTGGCAGCTATTATTATGTGCCCAGAATAATTATCCCAGGTCTCAGAAAGCTTACCGCAGATACCTTTCATGGTTTTATTGGGAAGCTGTGATTGTACGGACAATCTTTCCGTCAAAAAGAGCTCAGCTCCCAGGCCTTGCACTATTTTTTCCGCCACCAGCCGCCCTGGCATAGTGAGCGCGTAGACCGCCAATTTTTCCTTATCTCTTTGGGCAGAAGACATCTTTATTTCCCTTCTCGGTAGCCGTGCTTAAACTCCTTTGCGTAAAGGCGGGACTTGGGGACATTATCGCCGTGTTTTAAAGCTGCCACCGCTGGACCCACCAAGATTAAGGTGTGGCGGTCCAACTTTTCCGCCTCTAAGCTCTTGGAAATATCTCCCGCAGTGGACCAGACTATCCTTTGATCTGGCCAGGTGGCCCGGTATAAAAGTGCCACAGGGGCATCGGGGCCGTAGGCCTCAGAGAGGATCTTCGTAACCTCCTCACCTTCCGCAGCTGAAAGATACAGGACCAAGGAAGCCCTGTGGCTTACCAAGGAAGCCAGGTCTTCCCCATGGGGCATGGGGGTGCGCCCCTGGATACGGGTTAAGATGAGGCTTTGGGTTATCTCGGGTAAGGTGAACTCCAATCCTAAGATAGCAGCTCCGGCCATGGCTGCCGTCACCCCGGGAATGATACGATAGGGGACGCCCTTTTCCTTCAAGACGGCAAACTGCTCATAGACTGCTCCGTATAAGCTGGGATCCCCCGTGTGGAGACGCACTACCTTCATGCCTTTTTGATAGCCTCTATAAAGGTGCCCCACTATCTCCTCTAAGTTTAAAGGAGCCGAGTCCACTACCTCGCAGTCCTTTTTGCGAAAGGCCATGATCTCTGGATTTACCAATGACCCAGCAGTGACTATAAGGTCTGCCGCCTCAATGGCCTTGCGGCCTGCTACTGTAATAAGGTCCGGGTCTCCGGGACCTGCTCCAACAAAAATTATGGGGTATAAATTTTCTGTCATTGGCTCTCTTTCTCTGTAACAGTAAATAGAATTGTTAAAAAAATTGGATTTCAAAAGCTCCCCTTCACCAGGTAGATTTGATTTTGGGGTTTAAAGTAAAAGGACCCGGCCAAAGCTTGGCTGCGGGCTGCTGAAAGCTGGACCACAGAAGGGGGACCATTGGGACCGGTTAAAGCCTTTGCCGCCTCGGTAAGGGAGGCTAAGCTTATGACAGAGGCCACTATTATCCCACCTGTTACCAGACGCCTTTTGCCCTCTTCCAGGATAAGAGAAAGGTCACTGCCGCCTCCTCCTACGAAAATCCTATCCGGCTTAGGCAGGCTATCTATTAGGTCTAAGACCTCGCCCTCTCTGAAATCCACCTGGGCACAAGCATACTTTTTCCTATTGGCCCTAGCCTGGAGGAGCCTTTCTGGATTTTTCTCCACCGCAACAATCTGGCCGTAGCTTAAAAGTGCAGCCGCTTCAATGGAAACGGATCCCGAACCGCTCCCTATATCCCAAAGGGTCTCAGTACCTTTTAGTTCTAAAAGAGAAAGAGCTACTGCCCGCACCTCGCTTTTAGTAATCATCCCGGCCTCGTGTTCATAGGCCTGCTCGGGTGCGCCTATTAAGACCGGGGCTATTTCCCGCGTCCTTTTTAAGACCGTGAGATTCAAAGGTGAAAAATTTCTTGTTGCTGCCTCATTTAAGCTAAGGGTAGTAATCTTTTCAGTTTCCTGGTCCAGGTCTTCAAAGACTATCATCTCCCAAGCATCCTGGTCCCTTTCTAAAAGCTTTTTAGCAATAAGTCCTGGGGTATTTTGGGGGTCCGTGTAGAGGGCCAGAAAACCTGGCAGCATATGCCCACCGGCGCGGTAAAGGGCATTGTAGAGGTTCCTAAAGGCGTCCCTTCCGTGCAGGCTTTCCACCAGCGCGCCCGCCCAGGTGGTATTGATGCGGGCAAAGGCCTTCTGCACAGTTGTAGTCGATGGTATGATAGTGACCCTGTCGCCAGGGACAAAAGTTAAAAGTTTTCTCGCAAGTCCATAAAAATTAGGATCCCCGGAGGCCAGGACCAGTACCTTTTTGCTTCTGGAAAGGCTATTTATGTCCGCTAGCCACAGATCCAATTTGCCGGTAAGGGGAAGAGTCTCACCTTGAAAGTCCTTTAGATCCTTTAGCCAGCGCTGGGGACCGGCTACCACATCGGCTCTTTGAAAAAGCCTTTTCACCTTTAAGGTGGTATCTTCTATATCATCCAATCCTAAAAGGGTAAGATTTTTTTCATTGGCTAGCGCCTTGTTGTCAGTATTCAAGGTGGCTCCTATTGTATGCTAAGAGATAAAAGAGTAAAAATATTATTTTATTTATGCCAAAAACATAAAACTTGTATTTAACCTAAAAAAAAGTGGCTATGATAAAATAGTGCGTAATCTTTTATACCCATAAAGCCAGTAAACATGAATGATAAGTAAATAAAAAAATAAGTCCTTTTAAAAAAACCCTTGCTGTCAAAAAATGTTTTGTCAGAAATCTTGTCAATTTATTTCTTTGGCTAAATAATCCCCAAAATAGCTTTTTTTTACTTCTAGCCCTTCTCTATTGCCAAAACAGTGCCGTCAAAATCAAAAAGACGCACCCAAAGTGCTGGGCCTGGTCCTGTAAAATGCCTTGCCGAGACTATGACCCTAGTAGCTACATGCTTAACAGCTGCCAGGCAGCCCCTTTCCCTTAAGATCTCAAGGGCAGCCAAAGCCGTGGGGGCTATAGTTACTCTGGCCTTTACATCCTGTGGGAGTTCCGGCATCCAGAGAGCTAAGGGGGATAGATCCATGTCCGTCTTATGGGCATGGGTATAGCTTTCCCCTGAGGCCTGCTTTACGGCCTTCCCAAAGAATATTGCCAGCCCTATGGTGGAAAAGCCATGTTTAACGCCTAGCCTTAAGCCCCCACCAAAGAAATCGGCTATCTGCACAAAGGCCTCCTGGGGCAGATCTGGCCGCTCGTGACGGGCAAAACCCTCGCTTCTACCACCTGTAGTCAGGACAATCTCAGTTAGATCCATGGCCTTGGCAATGTTCATGGCGCTATCTATTGTGGCTATGTAGGCAGAATTGCTAAAGGGCCTTACCAGTCCCGTGGTACCCAGTACCGATAGCCCTCCCACTATACCTAAGCGGGGATTTAGGGTTTTTTTGGCCAAGTTCTCCCCATCTTCTATGAAGACTTCCACCAAAAGCCCCGGCCCAGCCTGGGGAAGATAGGGCAGAAGGTTATTGCGCAGCATGGAACGAGGCACGGGGTTTATGGCCCATTCTCCCGGGGGCAGGACCAAACCTGGCTTAGTGAGACGCCCTACCCCGGGTCCTCCCTGGATAGTGAGCCCCGGGCTAGTAAGCTCGGTTACTATAGCCCCTACCCGGGCTAGATTAGTGACGTCGGGGTCGTCCCCGGCGTCCTTGATAACTACCCCTGTGGCCTGGTTTCCATTGCGGAAGGCCTCCAGTAGCTTTACCTTACGGGTCCCCCCCTTAGGTAAGGCAACTTCCACTTCGTCCGGGACGATTCCTTCGCGCAAAAACTTAATGGCGCCCAGGGCCGCAGCTGTGGCGGCAGTACCTGTGGAAAAGCCCAAACGTAAATTTTTTCTATCTTTCTTTTCCAATCCCTTACCTTCTTCAGTCTTAGCTTTTTAGCCTCTTGGCAACATACTAGCTTTATTTAAAGTAGCAAAGCTTTAGGATAATGTCCACAAGGGTAATTTTACCCCTCTTGCGGTACATATTTTTAAAAGCGGCTCTTATATACGAATTTCCTTGACATGAGGGACATGCTAAATTAATATTCAAAAAATGAAGCTTGACTCATTTCCTAAAATGTAAATTTTAGGTCATTTATCTTCGCTTCAAATCACTCCTCCAATAAAAATAGTCATATTTGCACAAATATTCAGATTCGCTTAATTTAGGGGCAATAAGTGAATTTTTCCCTGAGTTATGTTGTTTTGAAGAAGTGTATGCAATATCTTATAATCAAGCCACATTCTATACCATTGTGTATTTTTTAGCGTAGTTATTTGTTTTTTATCGATGAGCCGATCGAGAAAAAAACAAGAGGCTTTTGGAGGTTAGTGTGGAATTAAAAACACTTTGGCTGGGGCTTCTGGTCTCCATGCTGGCGTTTAGTGTTAAGACCGGTCTGGGTTGGAGCTATTTGTATCTCAAATGCCCCAAGGAAAAGCGCCGCGCCGCTACCTTGGGTGTGGTGCTCATGTACCTGGTCCTCTTTGCTGCGGTATTGGCTCTGGTATCGCGCATTAACATCCTGGCGCATTACGAATTTTTGGCCCCCCTCTGGCAGAGAGGTATCACCCTCCATTGGCTGGTGGCCCTTCTATTGATACTCTGGGGGCTCATTCTCTTAAGGTCCCCCTCCTATACCATGGCCTCTTGCGCAGCTTGCGAGGGCCCCCAAGATGACCTAAAGGCCAAAGACTCTAAAGGCTCTTACGCCTGGATACCATTAGTTATCCCCTGCCCTGTATGCCTATCGGTCATACTCATGTCCTTGGCAGGCCTCGTCATGTACTTCCCCAAAGATGCCGCTATGGCCACTTTGCTATTGTACCTAGCCTTTCTGGT
Source organism: Deltaproteobacteria bacterium (assembly GCA_031279515.1). Taxonomy (GTDB): domain Bacteria; phylum Desulfobacterota; class Desulfarculia; order Adiutricales; family Adiutricaceae; genus JAITII01. The sequence goes on along the minus strand of JAITII010000008.1, from coordinate 32,563 downwards.
AGTGGCTGGCACGGCAGGAATATTAATGATCTGGGGTAAAAACTCCGGAGGGGAACCTTTGGAGCATACCTTGGGCTTTGTCATGATCCTCATAGCTGCTTACTTCATCATCTCCGCCTTAGTTATGCCCCAATTCTCCTCTGTCTCCAGGATCTACCGCATAGCAAGTTATTCCCAGGAAAGTGATATTAAGTTTGGTACGGAAGCCTACTGTGCCATAGCTATTATGGCATTTCTTCTCATTGTGGGTTTTATCAAAGGCAGGGCCGAAGTGAAAAACGGAAAAATCAAGTAGCTAATAGTTTCATGATGATAAGACCTTAACTCCCCGGTTCATTAAGGTTACGCCCACATTATAACTTTATATTTCTAGCCTTTGCCAGGTTCGGAGTCATTGTACGTCTATGAACATCGGTGCCTTCATCCAGTCGATTTTGTATCTTATCTCCTCCTCGCTCCTCTATCCTGCCATGATAGTGCTTTTAGTAGCTTTCATGGGACTCATTGTTGCCTTTGGTAGTTTTCTGGCGGAATGGGCGGAAAGGGCGAGACTCAAAACCCCACCCTCCGCTGATTGGCCAGCTATCTTAAAAGGCCGGAGACGCTTAAACCATTTCATGGGTCAAGCCTTGGATAAGCTCCAGGAGATCTTGGAACGCAAGGATACTGATAAGGATACCTCGTCAGGGGCCCTGTGGGCCGAGGTGGAATACCTGTGGCGCTCTACTAGCCGCATGTATAAAAAGAAGTTGGATTTTTTAAGGGTCCTCGTGCGCATGGGACCTTCCACTGGACTTATTGCCACCCTTATCCCCATGAGTACGGGACTTGCCGCCCTGTCCCAGGGCGATATGACGAGACTCTCAGCGGACCTGGTGGTGGCCTTTACGGCCACCATTGTGGGACTTGCCGTTGGCGTCACGGCCTTTGTGCTCTATTCCGTCAGGAGCCGCTGGCTGGAAAGCGACCTTGAGGTCTTAGAGCTTGTCATGACCAGCCGCGCGGAAACCAAGCTGGGCCCGCAACCCTAAGGAGCAAACATGAAAAGAAGACTCTTGGGATCCGATAATTCAGTACCCGAAGCCGACGACCCAATGCTGGCTGTCATAAATCTCATAGACATATTTTTGGTCTTCATTGTAGCCGTCCTTATTAGTTTTCTTTCAGCCATTGGTCTTCAGGATCTCTTGGATAAATCCAGCGAAGTCTCTGTAATAAAAAAGAGCGCCGATGGAGAGATGACTCTCATTACCAAAAAGGCGGAAAAAATAGAGGCCGTAAAGATAACCCGCTCAGAAGCTGAGGGCAAGGGCACCCGCCTGGGCGTAGCTTACCAATTGGAAGATGGCACCATGGTATACCTTCCAGACGAGGGTGAATAAGACCATATTGGTGCCTTACTTAAATTGGAACCGCAAGGCATGCTTTAAACTGTAACGCGGCTAAAGCTATATTAAATATGATTTAGCTAGCCGGCTAATTAATTTTTTCCCACAAGGAAATTTCATGAGCTCCAAACAATATTTCCCACTCCTATTTTTGCTCTTAGGCATAGTTTTGTATGCAAGCCCATTAAAGGCAGAAAATATCTCTTTAATCATCACTGATTCCGATAGCTACTTAGCCCATAGGGCTGTAGACGGAGTAGATTTTCACCCTGGGGTGTCTGTCCGGGTCTTTTGCCTCGTAGATCTTCTAGAAAATGAGGCGGACAGCCAATTTGTCAAAGAGAGCGGTATCCTCATAGTGGACATCATGGAAGACGATCTCTCAGCTTACGTGAGGGACAATGATCTTATTAAAGGCCGTACTGTTTATGCCTTAAGAGGCTCCAAAGACGATGCCAGGCTCATAGAAGAAGGATTTCTCTTTGATGAGGAAGTCTCCCAGTACTTTGACAACCTCAATTTAAATAACATTGCCAATATGGTGCGCAGGGCCATTAACCTTAAAATTGACTCTAACCTTACTTACGCCCCTGTGGAAAAATTAGTAAAGCTGGGCCTCTATCACCCCAAGGCACCGGATCTTTTTTTAGATAGCGATAGCTATATCGCCTGGAACGCCCAAAGGGATACCTATAATGCCGATAACCCTTGGGTGGGCCTCATGTTTTTCGAGACCTACCTCATGGAGGGACAGAGGGAGCCTTTAGATGAGCTCATCGTGATCTTAGAAGAGGAGGGCTTCAATGTTCTGCCGGTCTTTGGAAGCGATCTCCCGGTGATGGAACAACTCCTTTTGGATAAAGATCGCAAGAGCCGGGTGGATGCCATTATTAGCTTCACCTTAAAATTCTACCTCTCCTTTAATGAAAAGGTAAAAGCCGCCATAGAGGACCTGGACGTACCTATCTTTAATGCCATAAAGCTCTACACCCAAACTACGGTAGAATGGCGGGAAAATCCCCAGGGCATAGCCGCCTTGGACGTCATCTGGAACTTGGATAACCCCGAGACCTCCGGGGTTATAGAGCCCTCGGTCATTGTGGGCAAGGTGGAAGAAAGGCTCCCAACAGGCGAAAGGGTATACCGCTACGAACTCATAGATGGCATGGCCCAACATTTGGCCAAAAGGGTCCACGCCACCTTGCGCCTTACAAAGATCCCCCCGGCTGAAAAGAAGGTGGCCATAATCTATTACAATAATTCCAGGGGAAAACAAAATATTGGCGCCAGTTATTTGAATGTCTTTCGCAGTATTGCCGCAATCCTAGATTTGCTTAAAAATGCAGGCTACACCATCCCCTCAGATAAGCCCTTAACTGAAGAAGAAATTAAAGGACTGGTACTGCGTGGCGGGCGCAACATAGGCTCCTGGGCACCAGGTGAATTAGATGAGCTCATAAATTCTGGTGACGTAGTCCTATGGCCTGTAAACGAGTACGAAAAGTATTTTAACGCCCTGCCGGAAGACTTTAAAGCAAAGGTCCTAGAGCAGTGGGGGACTCCCTCTGAGGCCAAGATAATGGCGCGTGACAATATGATAGTCCTACCCATTATCCAAAAGGGTAACCTCGTCATGTTGCCCCAGGGGGCAAGGGGCGGTATAGACGATCCTATGAAGCTTTACCACGATCCCTTGCTCTATCCCCACCACCAGTACATCGCAGTGTACCTGTACCTCAAGCATGTCTTTGGGGCGGATGCCATGATCCATTTAGGTACCCACGGTACCCTGGAGTGGCTGCCTGGCAAACAATCGGGTCTCATGCTCTCGGATCCTCCGGAAGTACTCCTAGACGATATTCCTGATATCTATCCCTATATAGTCGATGACGTTGGAGAGGGTATCCAGGCCAAAAGGCGCGGGAGGGCAGTAATAATAGACCACCTAACTCCCCCCTTGGTGGTGGCAGGCTCTTACCAGGAATACGATAGGCTCACAGAGCTTATTGAGTCCTATGAAAATGCCCTGAGGGTGGATTCTCCCACTGCCCAGGGCTACTTAACTGAACTTTCCACAATAGCTGAAAAACTTGGATTGCAGACAGACGTAGGGGTGGATAACTTTTCCACCCCGGAAAATGTAAGCGCCCTCAGTGTCTATCTGGAATACTTAGCAACAGCTGAGGTGCCCTTTGGGCTCCACACCTTTGGCACCGTACCCAGCGAGGAATCCAGGGCCTCATTAATAGAGGCCATCATGAAGGAAAACCCGGAGCTGGACAGAAGTGACTTGGAAGAAAGGCTCTTAAAGTCCGGACCCAATGAAAATAGCTCCCTTTTAAAGGCCTTGGAGGGCGGCTATATTGAAGCAGCCGAAGGAAACGATCCAGTACGCAATCCCTTAAGCCTTCCCACTGGCCGCAATTTTTACGGTATGTCCCCAGGGCGCCTTCCTACGCCCCAGGCCTGGAAACTGGGCCAGGAGGCAGCTTCCGAGATAATCTTAAACTATCAAAATGAGCACGAAGGGAAATACCCCAATAAGGTGGCTGTGGTCCTCTGGGCAGTGGAGGCCCTGCGCAACGAGGGATTAAACGAGTCCACCATCTTAGCCCTCATAGGTGTTGAGCCTTTATGGAACCCCTCAGGGGTAGTAATTGGTACCAGACCCATCCCCGCTTCCCGCCTAGCCAGGCCCAGGATAGATGTCACCATAGATGCCTCGGGCTTATATAGGGATCTCTTTCCAGACAAGATACTCTTTTTAGATGCCGCCATCCGCCAAGCCGCAGTCCAGGACGACATTGAAAACTTCATCGCCCAGGGCGACGAATCCAATCGCCAGGCCTTACTTTCCAAAGGCTATTCGGAAGAGGAAGCGAGCCGCTTTTCCAGGGCCCGCATCTTTTCCGAGGTCCCCGGTGCCTATGGCAACAGAGTCTCGGAACTGGCCTCAGCTTCCGGACTCTGGGAAGATTCTGAGGCTGTGAGCGAGGTCTTCCGCGAACATACGGGCTATGCCTACGGAGCCGATCTCTGGGGAGAGCCTGCCAAAGATTCCCTGGAACTGAATCTCGCGGGCTCTAAAGTGGCCTGGCATTCAGTATCCTCACACCTCTACGGAGTCTTGGATAATGACGACATGTTCATGTTCCTAGGCGGCCTTTCCATGGCCATCACATCTTTATCCGGCGAGTCTCCGGATACCTTCATAGCCGATCAAAGGACCAATGGAGAGGTCCAGATGGAAAGATTGGACCGCTTCATAGGCCAAGAAACCAGGGCCCGCTACCTGAACCCCACCTGGATAGAGGGCATGATGAATGAAGGCTACGCCGGGGCCCAGGAGATGAGTAAGTTCGCCGAATATCTCTGGGGCTGGCAGGTTACTACTCCAGAAGCAATAAACCCCAGAGCCTGGGACGAGGTCTATGAGGTTTACGTAGAGGACAAGTACGACCAGGATCTACCTGAATTCATGGATGAAAACAATGCCTGGGCTTACCAGTCCATGACTGGAAGATTATTGGAAAGCGTCCGCAAGGGCTACTGGGCGCCCTCTGAAGAGGTACAGCAAAAACTAGGCGTAGAATATGCCATGAGCGTCATTAACCGGGGTATTGCCTGCTGCGACCACACCTGTAATAACCCCCAATTTAACCAGATGGTGGTAAATATTATCTCCATCCCCGGAGTTATGAGCCCGGAGCTGGTGGCCCAATTTAAGCTGGCAGTGGAAGAGATGGGCAAGAAGTCCTTAGAAGAACAAGTCGCAGAAAGGGAAAATCTTCTTAAAGACTTAGGTGACAGGCGCCAGTCTACGGACTCCAATCCCCCCAGGGCAGAAAGTGGTCCCACGGATGACAGCTCTCAAAACGATTCCGTGCGGGGCCTTAAGATGGAAAAGATAGATAATGCCCAAGATGAGACCCAGCTTAGCTCATCGGGTGTGGAATGGACCCTTTCTATCTTCGTCTTAGTGGTACTTGCCATCTTCTTTATTGGTTACCGCTGGAGAGCCAAAAGGAGAAAGGAAGGAAAAGGCTAAATCCTAACTAGATTGAGTATAATAGCAAACCCTAGTACTTTACAGGCAAATGCATTCCTAGGCTCGCTAGGGCTTAAGGATTTATTACAGGATAACGAATGATGCATCTGTTTCCCCCCCCATCTTTGTCTTCAATGGTAACGGATGCATTATCGTTAAATAAGTTATGCAGACGCTTTGTTGAATTTAAGATACGGTTATCTATTACTTTGATTTCATAGCTATTTATATAAAGATATTCATTAGCATCGCCTTTTGCGGTGCTAGGTGCTGCTATATTATCATTTATTTCAATAACTATAGAGTTTTTTTCTTTCTTAAATACAATACCTACCCGCAGCTTAGAGGATTTTGTGGAATAACCCAATGTAAAAATTCTTTCTACAAAGGGGCTTATTGTGTCAATAGGTATTAAACAGTCTTTAATATTTAAGGGTAGATTTACGTTATAATCCAACAGATCGCTAAAGCGTATTTTTTGGATGTTTAAATACCTTAGAATGGCATTTTTCTCTTCCTCTAAACTTATAAAGCTAATATTTTTTTTAGATATTACTGACTTAATATATTCAGATATTAGGATAGATAGGCTATTCATCTGTTCAGAGCCGTGCAAGACAGATAAATTTGCCATAGTATTTAAGGCACTTAAGAGAAAATAAAGATTTATCTCAGTCTCTCTTTTATGATGAGCAGAAAAATCGTTTCCGCTTTCTTCTATTACATCAATTTCATTGTCGGGGGGCAAGAAGTTATTAAAGTTACTTAATACTGATGAGACAACTACATCATGAATAATAGAGATTAAATCATGATAGTATGTATAATCAGTTGTCGGAATGGAATCAAATAATGATTTATTGACGCTGTTATCTTCAATTGTTTTGGCTGGTTTCAATAGCTTACTTTTAACCATATCAATCAAACCAACAGGTAAATTTTCACATTTTGCTTGCCCGCAAATTACCGCTCCTATGCAGTCGTTTAGGAAAAATACTGGAATTATTGATTCTAAAAGCCCAAATGGACATTTATAGGTAAAAATATCTTTAATTACTATAGACTCTTTTAGGCCTATTTCGTGGGCTTTAAAGCAATCATCTCGAAAATCAGGAGAATTGCACATTTTAGCGCAAAATATGTTTAAGCCAAATCTCTTAGATACTGGAGATAGCTTATCATCAACGGTTATAATGGAAAGATTTCCTAGTTTGGAAAATTTCTCAAGGATTGTAAGGAGTGCTTTCATGCCAGGATAATTTATAGAATCAGGGAAATTTACCCTAGCAATATTTAAATTCGTTTCACGAGGAGTATTTGTGTCCATAGGGCATTTCTGTATTTCAGCCTCCTTTAACCTTGTTAACCTTTTTAACCGCGATGCCGCATTAAAAAATCCTCCATTTTTTATGTCTTAAAAACCACTTTGGTGGGCTCCCCGCAAGGTGCCTCATGCCATTTTAGTAATAAAGCATATATTTTAGGCTTTAGGGCATTTTGTCTATCTAAGGCAGCTATTGGTTATTATAGGGCTTATTATAGAAAACCTCTAAAAGAAAATCAAGCCCTTTGGCCTAAAAAGATAATCCCACTGCCAATAGAAACTTTTAAAAGTAAAATAATAGCGATTTTATCAAAAGCTAAGACCTAAACTACAGGGCCTTATCCCTTTGGTCAACTATGAGAAGGGTCTCATCTCTAATTACTGTAGCCTCCCCCAGTATCTTATCCCTCCGGGCCTTGATGGTAGCTTTGACCTCTGGGTCTAAAATCGTGTCAAAATTAACGTCCACCGAGAGCATAGCGGCCCTCACTGCCCCTTCCAAGACAATGGTGGCTACGGCACAATCATTTACAACTGAGCCGTTACCAATTTCTGATAGCCTCTTATTTAAAAAGAGCAGCTCATAAGCATTGTGCGATATGGTAAGGGGGGCCATGGCAGCCTCTATGGCACTTTTTTGAATCTCCCTACGCCTTAGCTCCTTTTGGCCTTCTGTCTCTTTTGGAAGCCTATAGGCGGAAATCAATGAGTCAAAGGAATCCATATCTCTCTGGGTGAGCTTTTTTAGCTCTTCTATGCTGCCAGTTACCCTATCCAATATCATCTGAACTTCGATATAAGTATCTTCGTAACCTTTTTTATTAAGGGTAAGGTTAGCCACCATTGCCGTCATGGAAGCCCCTAAAATAGCCGACATTGCGGAAATGCTCCCGCCTCCAGGCACGTGGCTTCTAGAGCAAGCAAGTTCTATAAGATTAGAAAAGGGCTCATTGTAAAATGTTTCACACTCATTCATAAGCGGCCTCAAACTCGCCATTTGCATGAAAAATAGATTATTACTTCCCCTGAATCGACATGGCTTTAAAGAGATTCTTTATTATTAGCATCACGGTAAGTGCCCCTACCCCACCTGGGACAGGTGTTAAATAAGAAACTATCTCAGCAGCCAATGGATCCACGTCACCTACTATAGAGCCGCCTGGTAGCACTGTGATACCTGCGTCAATGACAATCTGTCCATGGGTAAGCATGTCTGGCTTAATAAGGCCCGCATGACCCGTAGCCGCCACCACAATGTCGGAGCTTTTGAGAATTTCTCTTAAGTCTTTGGTCTTGGAGTGACAGACAGTGACAGTTGCGCTCCTTTTGATTAAAAGTACCGCCAAAGGAAGGCCCACGGTCTCACCACGACCCACCACCGCTATACTTTTCCCAGAAATATCCGCATTGGCGCTTTCTATTAAGGTAATGCAGGATAAAGGCGTTACTGGAAGTAATGCTTCGTTTAATTTGCCCATAAGCAAAAGGCCCCTGTTTACAGGGGTGACTCCGTCAACATCCTTTTGGGGGTCTATGGCGGAGGTCACTTTATACCCGTCAATGCCCTTAGGCAGGGGCAGCTCCAGCATGATCCCGTGAACATTTTGGTCTCTATTTAGCTTTTGGATTTCGCCAATCAGCATTTCTTGGGATATATTGGCGTCAAAAGCTTTTAACGAAAAGTTTATGCCTAAGTTTTTGCAGCTCTTTTCCTTGGAAAGGGCGTAAGCCATGGATGGTCCGTCTTCGCCCACAATAATTGCAGTAAGGGTGGGAACATATCCCTTTTGAGAGCTCAATTGATTCTTCTCTTGTATCTCTAATTTAAAGGCGGCAACTATTGACTTACTTGACAGCATTTCCGCTTTCATCTTTGTCTCCTTTTTTAAATCATAACGAAATAGTATTTGCCTAGCTAAAACTTCACATAAGCCTCCCAAAAATTGGGGGGCTTTAAGGCTAAGACTATATATTTACGAGTCTAGCTTTTCTCTTATCTTAGCTTCTAATTTTTCCGCAAATTTCCTAGGCTCGCCTACACGTAAGTACGGATAAGAAACGAATACCGCGGCACCCACTATGTTTCCTAAAGTCACGGGAATAAGGTTATCGATAAAAAATGTCTTCCATGTTGCGGAAAGGACTATTCCGCTTTCGATAACCACTTCAGAACTACCTAAGAAAATACCTAAGGGTATAAAAAACATGTTGGCCACGCTGTGCTCCATTCCTAAAGTCACAAACGCCGTTATGGGAGGCCACATGAGGATTGCCTTTGAAAGTCCGTCTTGGACGGTTAAGCTCATGTAGATAGCCAGGCAGACTAGCCAGTTACATATTATTCCGCGGACGAAGGCCGTCCAAAAGGGTAAAGCTGTTTTGGAGTTGGCGATTTTTACGGCTTCCTGGGCAAGGGGTAGTGAGCCGTCTGGGCCCGTATCGAACATTATTTTCGACTGCCAGATCAAATACGCCAATAGAATAGAACCTATGAGATTGCCTATAAATGATACCGTAAGATACCTAAGCCAGGTGCGCTTCTTTATGTCTTTGACCAGATAGGAACTGGACATGTACATGACATCGCCAGTAAAAAGGGAAGCTGAGGCAATAAGTACCATCATAAGGCCGATTGGAAACGAAAGCCCAAAGAGGAGCTTAATGACGTTGCCCCACGCGGGGTTTAGGTTTCCGGTGATGCGTATGGCAAGGACTGCTCCAAAACCAATATAGACACCAGCTAAAATTGCCAGGATCAAATGGTTCGTTAGTTTCTGCTTAGCTTTCATGGCCCCTATGTCAAGCATAGCTTGGCATGTTTCAGCCGTGTTCTTCATTTTAAACATCTTAAGATTACCTTTTCTTGCAAAATCCTCAAAGGAAACTATAGGGTGGTTACAAAGGGCATAATAAATATTTCCATTAGTGGAAATATTATATATTAAACCTACCTTTTTTCAATACTTTTTCGAAAAAATGGAAAAGATTTCTTCCCTTGAGACTTTAACGCAAACTACTAGCCAAGCCTTTACTTTAAGCTCATTACTTGCCCATATACTTCCCCGTAGGCTCCCAGCACCTCTTTTTCCAGAGGGAGTTTACTTTTAGTTATCATATTTGAAATATTAGGCACTTCCCTTGTGAGATGCGGGTTGTGAATAGTTTTAAGAGCCTGCCCTCCCCCTTCCAGGCAACCCTGGGGACAGGCCATAATTAATAGGTAATCCGCCTTTAAGTTACCCTTTACAATTTCTTCCAATGATGTTTTGGCTTGTCCCATTCCAAAAACCAAATGAAAAGATACGCTTTTTCCGCTAGAAAGCTCCAAGTTTACCTCTAATAGGCCATTTCCCGGCACACTTCTGGAATAACCCCTTCCGCTTTCTCCGACTTTTTTAAGCTCACAAATAGCCCGGGCCAGCTCCAATTGCTCCTCACTTACCATAGCTTCTTCCTTTACCATAGACCCATTTTTGCTAAAGATCCGCGGGCAATCGAAAGGGGAGTAACCAAAAGAGCCAATATTGAAATTTTTTTGCTTAAAAAGCTTTACTAGATCCCTTACAGTAAGGTGGTAGGAATGCTGGCTGCCAATACCTACAGCTTCTTCCCTTTCGGCCCCTTGGGCCAGGCAGGGCATAAAAGAGACAGTTTCCGCTTCCTCAAAAAATATGCCTCCCTTTTTCCTCCCGTTCATGGAAAAAAGCTCCATAGGGTTTGGCGAACTGGAAAAAAATGGTATTGCCTCGGGATAATATTTGGCCGCGTAGGCGCGGACATAAGGAGAGCAGGTGGAGACGCAGGCTACTTTTTTCTCTTTACTTAGATTTTCACACAGCTCTTTGGCCTCCAAGAGGGCTGCCATGGACCTAAAAAAGTCCCTGGGGTAGACGCGGTCAAATCCCAAGTTCTTTAAAGCTGAAACCATTTTTCCGCTACTTATGCCCCCGGCACCATAGTCCAGGGCATCTTCTAACCCGACAATTACTTGGGGGGAAAAGATGGCAGCTGTCTTAATGTCCTCTTTGTCTAAAGAGGGCATTAAGCTAAGAGCCCCGTCCTTTTCTTCCAGCGCGCTCACAGGGCAAGCGGTCAAGCATTCCCCGCAAAAGACGCAGGGCCCCTCTGCTATTGTCTTGCCGTAAGGGGAGCTTATCTCGTAATGGATGCTGCGGTTGGCGGCGCAAAGGGCCATAGTCTCCTGAACGTCCTGGCAGGCAGCTACGCAGCGGCCACATTTTATGCACTTGGACATGTTCTGGGAAAGATTTGTATCTTCCAGCTGGGACTTTAAAGAAGCCTCCCCCTCCCCGAAGGGAAGAGAACGCACACCCAGCCTGAAGGCCCAGGTCTGTAGCTCACAATCCAAATTGCGCGTACATAAGAGGCAGTCCTTGGGATGATCTGCTAAAAGTAACTCTATGACGTTCCTCCGGATGCTCATAAGCTCTCGGTTATTGGTTACAACCTGTGCCCCTTGTGTAGCTTCCGTGGCGCAGGCGGCTTTTAACCTTCCCCCACCGTCCACCTCCACTACGCAAAGGCGGCACACAGCCCTGGGTTTTAGCCCAGAGTAGTCACAAAGAGTGGGGATAATAACCCCCGTGGCCTTGGCCGCCTCTAAGATAGTCGCTCCCTTGGGGACTGTCACCGATAGGCCGTCAATGGATAAATTCACAAAAGCATCTTTTTCAAAATTTTCTACCGTAGGCATCTTTTTTCCCTCTCTATGGCAGTGGAAAGGCCCCCACTTGTAATTTGTCAAAAGCCGCGGGACGCTCTAATTCAGCGGGAAATGCCTTCCAGGCGCTTTTTAAGGCGGTGGCAGAGGTCTGCCCCAGACCGCAAAAGGACGCCCTGGACATGGCACTTATGAGGCGCTTTAAGTTTAAAAGTTCGCCCTCTGAGGCTAAAGAGCCTCTACTGAGACGGGCCAAAAATTTTAAGAGCACCCTATTTCCCTGTCTGCAGGGGACGCATTTCCCGCAGGACTCGTGCACAAAAAACTCGGAGACCTTCTTGAGGTACTCTAAAATAGAGACCCCACTATCCATGACCACCAAAGCCCCAGAGCCCACCGTAAGTCCCACCTTCCTCAAATCTGAGTAACTGTAGACTGTATCCAACAAGGCTTTTGAGGCTATGGCCCCGCTCTGGCCGCCCAGGTGCACGAACTTAAATTCCCCTTCCCCTTGGATGCCGCCCCCAAATTCTTCGTCAAAGATAAGATCCCTTAAGCTTACTTTGCCCAAAGGGACCTCATAGACCCCGGGCGACGTTACCCGCCCGGATAGGCACACTAGTTTAGTCCCTCCACTATCGGGGTGGCCCAAGCTCAGATACTCTTTGCCTCCCATGACAACAATAGAAGGAATACTAGCTAGGCTTTCGACATTATTAACCAGGGTGGGCATGAGAAAGAGACCCACCTCCGCCAAGTGGGGCGGCTTTATCCTGGGCCTTCCCACCCTCCCCTCGGTGGAATTTAAGAGAGCAGAATTTTCCCCGCAGACGTAGGCTCCGGCACCTGATACGATCTCTATGTCAAATGAAAAAGAGCTCCCCATTATGCCCTTTCCCAAAAGATTCTCTTTTTTAGCCGCCTCTATGGCCCGCAAAAGGACCTTCTGGATCTTGCGGTACTCACCTCTGACGTAGATGTACCCGTGCTCCGAACCAAAGACCAGGCCGGCTATGGTCATCCCCTCTATGAGCCTTAAGGGGAGCTTTTCCATAATCAGCCTATCTTTAAAGGTCCCAGGTTCCCCTTCGTCGGCATTGCAGACGATGTACTTGGGGGTCTCATGGATATCATAGAGCTGGGCCCACTTCTTCCCCGCCGGGTAAGCGGCCCCGCCCCTGCCTAAGAGCTTGGCCTCTAGAACCTCGCCGATTATTTCCTTGGGGCGCATGGAAAAGGCCTTTTCAAGGGCACGGTATCCCCCTATGCCCCGATACTCGGAAACAGATATGGGATCTATCTCCCCGGCCCCTAAACTAACAAGTTTTAAGGTTTTAGCCATCATCTCCCCCTTATAAGGCCTCTGACTCTTGGCGTTTACTATTAAAAAGCCCAGCTAGGGACTTTTGGTCAAAGTCAGCTGCCCCGTATTCATCTTCGTCAATCTTAAAGATTGAGCTTTTATCACAAGCGCCGCAGCATTCGCCGGTTTTCAAGGTGAAAAGACCGTCTTGGCTAGTCTCGCCCACCTTTATCCCCAACAATTCCTCCAGGTTCCCCAAGAGTAGTGCTGCACCCTTAAACTCGCAGGGTGCACTGCGGCAGACCTCCACTATGTGCCGCCCCCTGGGGGAGGTGGAAAACATGCTGTAAAAGGTTATGATCTCGTAAATCTTAGCCAAGGGCACCCCCAGGACCTGGGCCGCTAAGGCGGCCCAGGTCTCATCTATATAGTTCTGCCCCGAGGCCTCTTGGATGTCCAAGAGGATGGCTATGAGCTGCTGGGAGGAGCGCCCATAGCCGTCCATGATGGCAATCACTTTCTCTTCAGTTAATTCCGGCTTCATCATTCCACCTTCAATAATATACGTTTGCCTAGCTCCATAAGTTAGAACCCCTGGCCTAAGGTTATGCCTTTTAAAAGAGACCAGTAATCTTGCCTGTTTTAGTATCCACGTCTATGCGGCGGTAGGCGGGGTTAGAAGCTGTCCCTGGCATAAGTGAGATACTTCCCACCACAGGTACCACGAATTCCGCCCCTGCGTAGATTAAAACGTCTCTGATGTTGAGCCTGAATCCCTTGGGTACTCCCTTGAGATTGGGGTCTCCAGAAAGAGATAGGTGAGTCTTTACCATACAGAGGCCGAACTTACTAATCTTGGAGTCATGCTGGTATAAGGCCAGCTTCTTTTCTGCCTCGGGCAGGTATTCCACCGTCTCAGCTCCGTAGATCTCTTTGGCAACTAGCTCTATCCTTTCTTTGAAAGGCATGGAAAGCTCGTAGAGGAGCTTGAAGTTTGTCTTCTCCTCGCAGGCCTCTTGTACCACTTGCGCCAGCTCTAAGGCGCCTTCGCCGCCTTTGAGCCAGTGATCCGAGACAGCCACCTTGGCCCCGGCATTTTCGCAGGCCCTCCGTACTGTGGCTATCTCTTCTTTAGTATCCGTCACAAAGGCATTGATGCAAACCACAGGGCTTATTCCGGACTTTTTGACTATCCCCACGTGGTGCAAGAGGTTTTCCAGGCCCTTTTCCACCAGGCCCACGTTGGGCTTGGAGTACTCCTCCGGCAGGGGGTTTCCTGGCTTAGGAACAGGGGCGCCTCCATGGCACTTTAAGGCCCTGACAGTTGCCACAACCACCGCTGCGTTGGGTATCAAACCGGAATAGCGGCATTTGAGATTCCAGAACTTCTCAAAGCCTATGTCAGCTGCGAATCCCGACTCAGTTACGTGATAATCCGAAAGCTTCAAGGCCAAACGGTCGGCTATGATGGAGCTCTGACCTATGGCGATGTTAGCGAAGGGCCCGGCGTGGACAAAGCATGGCTGCCCCTCTATGGTCTGGAGAAGGTTGGGATTTAAGGCCTCCAGCATCCATGCCGTCATGGCGCCTGCCACTTCCAAGTCTTCCGCTGTTATCCTCCTGCCGGCCCTGTCGTAAGCTAGGATTATCTGTCCTATCCTTCTTCTTAAGTCTGCTACGTCCTGGGCCAAGGCAAGTATAGCCATGAGCTCGCTACTTACGGCTATACCAAACTTCGACTGCATCAAAAAGCCATCCGATATCCCCCCCATCCCGATTAAGATGTTCCTTAAGCATTGGGCGGCAAAATCCATGACAAAGCCAAATTCCACCCTGTAAGGGTCGATGTTTAAGCGCTTAAGCCCCCTGGACTTTAAGAACTTGTCGGAATTATTCTCCTCGTGCTGCATCCGGGAGTTTAGTGCCACCATGCCCAAATTGTGGGCATTCATTATGGCGTTTATGTCTCCGGTGAGCCCCAGAGAAAAGGGGGTCAAAGGTAGGCACTGGCTCATGCCACCTCCAGCTGCTGAACCTTTGATGTTCATGGTGGGGCCGCCTGAGGGTTGGCGGATGGCAGCTGTTACTTTTAAACCGAGCCTACCCATACCCTGCACGAGCCCCATGGTGGTGGTGGACTTCCCTTCGCCCAGGGGCGTAGGGGTCAAAGCGGTAACGTCAATGTACTTGCCATTGGGCTTGTCCTTAAGCCTTTCTAAGACCTTTAGGTAATCCACCTTCGCTACGAAATGTCCGTAACGAAAGACCTCGTCTTCTAAAAGTCCTATTTTCTCTGCCAGCTCATTAATCTTTACGAGATGCTTTTCCGCCGCCTCAGCTATCTCGTAATCTTTCGCCCCCTTGAGGGTAAAGTCCTGCCATTTGATAGTCATTATTTAACTCCTAAAAAGTATGCCTATATAGGCCCCAATAAAATTTATTTAAGTCCCTTAGCTTAGAATGAAACCGCACTTAGAAGTAAGCTGCACTTAGAATGAAGCCGCGCTTACAAAACTAAATAAGCTAAAGGGATTAAAAATTAAAAAAATCTTTTTCTAAATAGCTTAAAGCACAAAGAGCGCCACTATTTAGACTAGCTAAACTGTGGGGGGAAATTATTAAAGGGGCAAAAAATGTAAAGCTTTTGGCCGCTAAACAAGCGGGCTAAAATTTTTACTCTAGCAAAATATTAAACATTCGGCCTGGGTATAAGTTTGGCCGCCTTTACGATGACTGGGACCATGTGCTCCCACTCTACAAGCATAAGGTGCACCCCGCTTATACCTTTCATCTCTTTAAACTCTTCAATCTGCTCACAGGCGATTTTTATGCCTTCTTCAGCTTGCTTGTCCTTGGGAACGCCCTTTAGCCTTTCTATGTAAAAATCCGGCATAGTGATGCCCGGGACATTATTTTTCATGTACTTGGCCATGCCCAAAGATTTTAAAGGAGTGACTCCGGCCAAAAAGTATGTCTTCTCCGTTAGTCCCATGTCCACTGCCCGGCTCATGAAATTTCTAAAGCGGTCCATGTCGTAGATACACTGACTCTGCATAAAATCAGCCCCGGCTTTCACCTTTTTAGCGGCCCTTATGACCCTATAGTCCTCAGGGTCTGCGAAGGGATTGTAAGCTGCTCCTATAAAAAGGCGGGGCCTTCCGTCTTCGGGGAGTTCCTGGCCCGACATGAGCCTACCCTCATCGCGCATATTCTTAAGGGTCCTAATAAGATTTATGGAATCTAAGTCATAGACATTTTTGGCCTGGGGGTGATCCCCAAAGCTCTGGTGGTCACCTGAAAGGATGAGAAGATTATTAATACCTAAGGCAGCTGCTCCCAAGATATCCGACTGCATGGCTATGCGGTTGCGGTCCCGGCAGACCATCTGCATGTTGGCTTCCAAGCCTTTCCTCTGGGCTAGAACGCTGGCCGAAAGTGAGGACATGCGCACAACAGCTGTCTGGTTATCCGTGATATTCACAGAGTCCACATTTCCCAAAAGATGGCTTACCTTATCCTCCACATCGCTAGCTTTTGCGTGCCTGGGAGGCCCCAGTTCCCCGGTGACGGCGAAATGCCCCAGGGAGAGGACTTTTTCCAAATGGCTCTTGGTTTTTAACTCTTTAGTCATTTTAATAGTTCTTCCCTCGCGATCTTGCGGGGGCCCCCGTCCCTACTGGTCCGCCAATCTTTGACCAGCTCTAGAGATAAAAATTCATCCATGGTCCCGTCGCTAGTTACCTTCTCCACTATTAACTGCCAGACGCAGTCTATCTCCTTGGAAACCTCACATTTGCCCCCTGCCGAACCCCCACAGGGACCGTTTAATAAGCTCTTGGAACACCGGGAGATGGGACACAGACCCCCAAATTTATGGATGATGCAATTGCCACAAGCTTGGCAGCGCTCTGCCCAGACACCATGTGCCAGGGCACCGCCTAAAAAGCAGGTGTTTAAGACTGGATAGACTTTTTCATTGGGGTAGGCGCTGGCTATAAACTGTGGCCCTATGGAGCAGGCCATGGAAAGGATAGCGTCGTATTTTTCCCCCATGCTCGGGGATAATTCGAAAATGTATTCAGGATCGCACTGCCGCTCTAAGGTTAGCTCGTCCACCTTTAGTGGGACTCCCTCTTTGGCAGCGTCCAACCTTAAAAGTGAGGCCAAGATCCCAGCCTCTTTGGTGCCTCCCGCATTGCACACCGTGACGCAACCGCGACAGGCCACCAGCAATATTTTTTCCTTGCCTTTGACAAAAGTTTTGATCTCGTCAATGGGCTTTCTTTCGGCGATTATCATAGGGTCACCTAAAATTATGAAAAGGGCCTTCCTAGGCAAAAACCGCAAAAATGGCCTTTAAAAAAGCTTAAAGGTTTTTTTGGGTAAAATATCCCCCTGGCGTAGAGAAAACTCTGCAAATAGGAATTTTATAATTTCTTAGCCGGCGAAGGCCCTAGGCCGACTATGTTTTGGGTGAAATCCCTGGCAATTTCAGCGAACCTGGGCCCTTGGGAGGCGGAAAGATTAAACATCTCAATTCTTTCCGGCTCGTAACCCACGCTCTTTAGCTCTGCTTTCAAAAAATTCACCCTTTTTCTAGCCCTAATGTTTCCGTCTAAAAAGTGGCAATTTCCCTCAAGGCAGCCTGCCGCGAACACCCCGTCCGCGCCTTTTTCAAAGGCGCGCAGGGCCAAGATCACATCAAAGCGTCCGGTGCAGGGAATGAGCACTATTTCAACCTCTGTGGGATATTCCAGCCTCATGGAGCCTGCCATGTCCGCAGCGCTGTAAGCGCAGTATTGGCAGCAGAAGGCTAAGATCTTCGGCTCCCACCCAGGGAAGGCACTAGCTTCCATTGTCATGTTGTAATCCTTAAAATGGCTTATTAGAGCCCCGCTAGCCTCCGGCTTTCTCTAGCGGGAAAGCCGGAGGCTAGCTTAGCTATCTTTAAGCCGTCGTAACTAGCGGTTCTGCCAAAGCCGCCACCTTGGCCAAGAGCTGCTCGTCGGTAAAAAATTGTAGCTTTATGGCTTTACCCGGGCATTCTCCCACGCAGACCCCACAGCCCTGGCAGACAGCGGGTTCCATAAAGGCGTGGCCCCTTTGGGAGCTATCGGTTTCGTTTTCCACAATCTTGGGAACCCTAAAAGGGCATGCCCTTACGCAGGTGCAACACACGGCGCACTTTTCCGGGTCAACTGTAGCTACTACTCCGCCCACCATGACGAAGGGTTTAGCCAAGACCGCAGCAGCCCGCGCCGCCGCGGCCTTGGCCTGGGCGATGCTTTCCTCAATGGGCTTGGGATAGTGGGCAAGACCGGCTATGTATTGGCCATCCGTTGCCAAATCCACGGGCCTTAGCTTCATGTGGGCTTCTAAAAGAAATCCTTCGGAGTTCAGCTGGCCTTTGAAGACCTCGACTATCTCCTCTTTCATGGGCGTAGGGTCTACGCCGCTGGCCAAGGTTAAGATGTCGGCTTCTATCTTCAAGGGCCTATTTAACACGTGGTCCGTGACTGTAACTAGGATCTTGCCATCTTTACCCTGTTCCACCACAGGCGGATTTTCTAAATCGTAGCGAATAAAGACTACGCCCCGGCGCCTGGCCTCCTCGTATTTCCTCTCCCTAAAGCCGTAGGAACGCATGTCCCTAATGAGGACGAAGACCCTGGCCCCAGGGTTTCTATCTAGGATGGAAAGCGCGCTTTCCAGGCTGTGGGAGCAGCAGATCTTAGAGCAGTAGGGCCGCTCCGGGACCCTGGACTCTACGCACTGGATGAAAACAAAGACAGAGGAATTTTTAATTAGCTTTGATTCCTTTTCCTTTAAATGCGCGTCCAGCTCCAGGGTCAATAAGACATTGGGGCTCTGGCCATAGAGATACAGATTTGGCTTATGGGCATGGCCACCGGGTGCCAAGACTGTGACCCCGTGCTTTAAGGTAAAAGAACCATTGGGGCCCTCTATGATGGTCTCGAAATTTCCGACAAAACCTTCAGAGCTCTTGGGGCTACTATTTAAGTGCAGCTCTATTTGACTGTGCCCTGTTACCTCATCTATTAAACCCTTGGTAAAGGCATCAATGTCTCTGTCTCTCAAGTGGACCTTAAAGGCTTGTCCTCCCAAGGTCCCCTCCCTTTCCACCAGATGGGTCTTAAAGCCAAAGTTGGCAATGGAAAGGGCTGAGACCATGCCGGCTACCCCGCCGCCCACCACTAGGGCCTCGCGGGTAAGATCCATCCTGGTCATATACATGGGCTCTAAGAGGGCCGCCTTGGCTATGGCCCCCCTCACCAGGTCTTTGGCCTTAGCCGTGGCCTTTTCCGGCTCCTTCTGGTGTACCCAAGAGTCCTGGTCACGAATATTGGCCATCTCAAAGAGAAATTTATTTAAGCCCGCCTGCGCCAGGGTCTCTCTAAACATAGCTTCGTGGGTCCTAGGTGAGCAGGAGGCAACTACTACACGGTTTAACTTGTACTCCGCTATGATCTCTTTTATCTTCGCCTGGTTATCGGCGGAGCAGGCAAAGAGACTGGTCTCGGAAAACTCCACAAAGGGAAGTCCCTTGGCATATTCTGCAACTTGAGCCACATCCACGACAGAGGCTATGTTTATGCCGCAATGGCAGATAAATACCCCAATTTTGGGGACCTCTCTGGTGACATCCATCTCTTCTGGGTAGCTACGGGTCTTGGTTCTGGTAAACCGCACCTCAGAGAGGCCCACCCCAGCAGCCTGGGCTGCAGCCTGGGCTTCCACCACTGTCTGAGGGATGTCCTTGGGCTCTGAGGCTGCCCCGCAGGCATAGATGCCAGGGCGACTGGTGTCAACTGGCTCAAAAGCCCCAGTTTTTACAAAGCCGTCCTCATTTAACTTTAGGCCCAAGGTCTTGGAGAGCACTGCAAGGTCTTTGGAAGGGGAAAGACCGACTGAAAGCACCGCCATGTCGAAGACATCTTTTTTCCGCTCTCCGTCTTCACTTAGATACTCCAACTCCACATCCCCGTTTAAAAGAGGCGTTAAGGTATGGACCTTGGATCTTATGAATTTCACACCGCTATCTTGAGCGCGGTTATAGTATTTTTCGAAATCTTTGCCGTAGCTCCTTATATCAATGTAGAATATCGAGGCATCCAACTTGCCGCCCCTGTGCTCCATGGCGATTGTGGCTTCCTTCATGGCATACATGCAGCAGACGGCAGAGCAGTATTTCTTGTCACAGATATTTTGGTCCCTGGAACCTACGCACTGGATCCAGGCCACCTTTTCCGGTTCCTTCTGATCCGAAGGCCTAACCAAATGGCCCTTAAAGGGACCGGAAGCGGAAAGGATGCGTTCGAATTCTAAGGAGGTCACGATATTGGGCGACTCATTGTAGCGATAGGTTAAATTATTGGCCGCATCATAAGGGTCAAAGCCTGGTGCTAGGGCCACTGCCCCAACATTTAACTCTAAAATCTCGGGGGCCTGGGCATGGGTTTCCATAGTCAAGGCCCCAGGAAGACAGGCTTTAACGCAGCGAAAACACTGGCAGCAGGCCCCGCAAGAAACGCACCTAGAGGCTTCATCTATGGCCGCCTCCTCACTTAGCCCCAGGTCAAACTCCTTAAAATCCCGGGCCCTTTCTTTAGGGTCCCTCATAGTAACTGTATTTCTATAATGACGTTGGCTAGGAAGCTCTGTGTAGCTCTCAGAGCCGGTGAACTCTATCTTAGAGCGACCAAGTAAAAGATCTTCCCCTTTAAGATAGCGGGCAATAGAGATTGCCGCCTCTTTTCCCGCTGCCACAGCGTCTATGGCCAATGCCGGGCCCAGCTGGACGTCCCCCCCTGCAAATACCCCTTGCCTTCCGGTCTGTAAGGTCACGGGATCGACACCTATCCTACCCCCCTTGTGGATTTGGATGTCGCCGTAGGCTCTAACGGATTCGCTGGACGCCAGCTGCCCGGTGGCCGAAATAACAATATCGCAGAAATGTGTGACTATATCTTTATGGTCATAAGAAAGATGGGCTTTGCGATCATTTTCATCCCCATCAGCTACAGTCTTAACAAGTTCTGCTGCTATCCGGCCTTTTCTTTTTTCAAATTTTACTGGGCTCCTCATCAAAAGGAGCTCCATGCCTTCCTCCAAAGCCTCTTCTACTTCCCAGGGCCAAGCGGGCATGGCCCCCCTTCCCCTGCGGTAAGCCAATGTTACCGCTGCTCCTAAGCGGATGGCGGAGCGGGCAGCATCCATAGCAACGTTTCCCGCACCTAATACCAAGACCTTCTTACCGGTTAAATTGGGCTTATCTGATAAGTTGACCCTCTTTAAAAACTCCACCCCGGACTCTACGCCTTCCAAATCTTCGCCGGGTACTTTAAGTGGGGCGTTGTTATGGGCCCCCATGGCCAAAAACACAGCCTTAAAGCCGTCTTTAATGAGGGAGTCCAAGGTAAAGTCTTCTCCTAAGGCCTTGTTATAAACTATAGAAGAGCCTGAATAGGAAAGGATAAAGTCTATTTCTTTTTGTAGGACCTCAGGTGGGAGGCGATAGTCTGGGATCCCCAGGCGCAAGGCCCCGCCGGCAACTTTGGCCCGCTCGAAGATAACGCTCTTTATCCCCCTTCTGCCCAAATGGTAAGCCGCTGACAAGCCCGCAGGACCGGAACCCACTATGGCGCAGAGGCCCTCTATTTCCGGTTCTTTTAAAATGGCAGCACCGGCAGCTTCTAAATCCCCCTTTAAAGCCACCAGGCGCTTAATATTTTTAATGTCCAAGGGTCCTTCCAAAAGCCCCCGCCTACATTTGCTCTCGCAGGGATGGGCACAGATCCTACCCAAGGTACCGGGCAGGGGAAGGACATCTAAGATAACCTCCAAGGCCTCGTTAAAACGACCTTGAGAGGCCAAAGACACGTAACCGTGGGCATTGACATTGGCCGGGCAAGCCACCACGCAGGGGCTTAAGCTATTTTTGGCCAAGGAAAAGGAGTTTGGATAGGCCTGGGCATAGGACTTATTTACCACTTTCCTAGTGTCCAAACCTTGGTTAAACTCATTGGAAATGTCCACCGGGCAGACCTTGGCACAATCTCCGCAAGCTGTACATTTTACGCTATCTAAGTAGCGGGGTTTTTTGAGGATCTTAGCCTTGAAGTTACCTGCCTGGCCGGTAAGCTCTATGAGCTCGGCACAGTTTATCGTCTCTATATTAATGTGCCCCCCTATGTCGTTTAGCTTAGGGGAGATTATGCACATGGAACAGTCATTGGTGGGGAAGACCTTGTCCAGCTGGGCCATGCGCCCACCTATGGCAGGATTTTTCTCGATGAGATAGACGTAAAAACCCATTTCGGCTAAATCCAGGGAAGCCTGGATACCGGCAATGCCTCCGCCTACCACCAATACGGAGCCAATCTTCTCTTTATCGTCTAGCATGGTGAAACCTTTGTTGAGGGAGGGAAAAATATTTAATAAAGCTAGAAAAAAGCCTAGAGGGTAATCCTTCGCTTGGAAAATCTACTTGAGCTTAAGCTGGACAAAGGCCGAAGGCTAAATGACTAGCTAGAAAAGCTTAAGTTATACCTGGAAGGCTCTAAAAAGGCTTTTTTGCCTTTGAGCTGGGAAAGTCTTTTATGTGGAAAAATCAGCCTAAAAACCAAAGATTTATACTAATTGTAAAATACCTAATAAAAATTGTATGGAGATCTTTATTTCTTGACGAATAAAATTAAGATAATCAATGGGTAAAAATAAAACATGATATAAATATCTTAATTTTACACATCAAAAAAGCCTCCAAAAGCTGAGAGTACCACAAGAAATGGCTAAAATCCTCAACTTTTTTCATTTAGCTTTCCGCAGGTAAATGGAAATGGCAAAATATTATCCCATTTTTTTGTCAAAATTAAGCCCCAGGCCCCCAAGACTAGAAGATAAAATAGTTTTTGATATTTGACCAAAAACACCTTAATATCGGCTAAACATGAGGCTTTTCGCCTTAGATCGCCTTTAGAAGCCACCTTTCACTGGGTAAAATTCAAACATTAGCTGGTAAAAAAAATCACGATTTTAGCCCGCACAGCCCCTTTGGGGGGCAAGGAAGGGCCCAAGAGGGACTAAATTATGCTAAATCCGCCCTCCCTTGGGCCCCATAAAGGCCCTAGGCCCTAGACCCCCTTTTGAAAAAAGGGGGTCTAAAAGCGCTATTGGGTGCCCTTGGACCCTTTTTAGCCCTAAATCTTAGCTCCGAGAGGGCGAAAGCTTCTAGGCCCTTAAAGCTCTTTTGTAAAGTAAGCCTTATCATTTCCTTGGGAAGCTAAAAGGCTTATAGCCTGCCTCTGGCAATATTTCTAGCCCTCTTCTTAGAGAAAAAAGGGCTTCACATTTTCCTAAAATTAGGGCTAAGGCTCTTTGGAATACACTAAAAGGCAAGAGGCGCACTAGAGATTAAATGAGAATTGACAAACTTTCCCCCAAGGCTTGGCTCTTGGCCTTGGGGCTCTAGTACCAGAGGGCAAATGCGAAAAGCTTCTACTTATTGGGAAACAAATTTGTTTATGCTAAGTGCTAGGCATTTAAGGGAATTATCTACTATAAAAGCACATGATTTGTATCTAAAAATAGTTTTGGGGGCCCTCAATGGGGCATGCATTTTATGAGTTGTACTAAAAATGAGACAAAGAATCTCATAACTGAAAGAAAATTTTAAAGAGCTCTTGAAGATGAATTTGGCACCTTTGCACAAGTATTTTTAGCTCTTTTTTTAAATATGCTCTTATGTCCCCCTCTACCCCCTAGGGAAAAAAAGCTTAAAGTCTGGGCTAAAAGCTAAAAAACTAAGGAAAATAGAAGCCTATCTAACTTTAAAGCTTATGCAAAGAGAAGCGTTGACATAAGATGCTAATTCAGTTATGCTTAGATCCACAGCGTACAATAAGTAGATTTCTAAGTCTCGCCAAAAATGGAAAAATTCAAAAAATGTGAATATAAGCCAGGGGCATACCCCCTTAGTTTGAGGCGGGATCTCTGAAGTT
Organism: Deltaproteobacteria bacterium; assembly: GCA_031279515.1. Classification (GTDB taxonomy): domain Bacteria; phylum Desulfobacterota; class Desulfarculia; order Adiutricales; family Adiutricaceae; genus JAITII01. The sequence goes on along the minus strand of JAITII010000008.1, from coordinate 8,798 downwards.
AGGGAGCTAAGTCCTTTCTAAGCAACAAGTAGATGGTCTTTAGGGGAAAAAAGGACTAATACCGCCATAAGAGGGGTACTTCTCGCTATAATAAAAATCATTTGATATTCCAAAAGGGACCAGGCTACAAACCACAAACCACAATTTTAGATAGCAATTTTCGTGCCATTATCAAAATCTCCGGGGTGGGGCTCCCAGGGGCTTTAAGATGGAAAGCTTAAAAAGCTTTACCTTTTCGCTTCTCGGACATAATATCCCGACAACCCTAAGGCATAATATCCATGACTGGTAAAGTTACGCCCATCAATGGGGAAGTAAAGAACTCACAGGAGGAAAGATTATATCGTGTCATGATAGTTGACACCGATCCCTTAATGCGCCAGACATTAATTTCAATACTTTCAAAGATCGAGGGCTTTTCCGTCACCCATTCAATAGGAAATTTTTCCACTGCTTTGGAGCTGGTTAAAAGAGAGGCGCCTGACATAGTTTTGATAGAAATCTCTTTACCATGGCTAACAGGACTTGATATAGCATCAAAAATTATTGAGATAGACCCCAATATCACAATATATACAATTTCCACCCATTATTATTTTGAATTTGTCCAATTCGCCAGAAATCTAAAATTTGCTGGACATATTTTGAAGCCTGTAGCTCCAGCGCTAATAGTGGAAATATTCCAACTACACAAACAGCAGTATAAGCTTAAACCATTTCCCGTTATAGCAAAACTTTGGAACATCGTCAAAGACCAAACTTTTGAAGAGTTTTACTATAGCATGAGCACCTTGAGCCACCACCTTCAAGAAGAAACAGGTCGCAATATATTCAATCTAAATAATAAGCTATATGAGATTCATAGCATACTTTCCAACACTAATCATGGTGAGAAGATATGTTCTCCTTTTCCCATTTCTGATCCAACATTACTTTATATAGATAAGGTTGTGGAACTGTGCCTTTTTTACGTAATGAATTCCTCCTTCATAGCCCATAGCGTCAAAAATTACGATGGTCTTACGAGATTTTTTTCTTTTATCGACAAAAATATTTCTGAAGACATTAATCTTGATATTCTTGTTAAAAATTGTTACATAAGCCAGGGACATCTAAGTAGAATATTTAAAAAATATTTTAATGTAAGCGTTATGGATTATATTCATATGCGTAAAGTAACTCTTTCTAAAATTTATTTTCTATTTACCAATCACACCGTAACCGAAGTGGCTGAATATATTGGGTATAACGAGCGCAGTTACTTTAGTAAAATCTTTAAAAAATTTGAAAGACAAACCATTCAGGAATATAAATTGACTAAAGAGCATCCTGGCAATAAAGCCGCCATAAGAACATCTGATACTAAGCAATTTATTTCAGAAGTCTTTAAAATTGACTTATTATAGACCAAAAGGTGCCTAACTCTAAGCTTCTTTTGCAGAGGCCTTTACCATTCTATCTTAGTAAGTAGTGGGAAAGCTTTACCTTAAGCCAGGAAAGGGCCCTCTATTTTCTCCAGAACTCCGGGATAAAGATAATAACAAAGCTGTAGAATTCAAGCCTTCCCAAAAGCATGCAAAGGCTTAAGACCCCCTTTGCCGGCCCCGGGATATTGGCATAAGAATAAGCCGGACCCAATGGCCCCAAGCCCGGGCCCACGTTACCTAAAGAGCTAGCTGTAGCTGAAAAGGAAGTAACTAAATCCAATCCCAAGGCAATTAAGACCAGAGTGCCTATGATGAGGGTTATAATATAGAGAAAGAAAAATACCCATACACCCTCCAGGACACTTTCGGGGATGGTCTTGTCATGGATACGTACCGGAAAGACGCCTCGGGGATAGATGTTGCGGCGGAACATGCGATGGAGGCTTTTAAAGAGGAGTAGCCAACGCACACATTTTAATCCCCCGCTGGTGGACCCGGAGCAGCCGCCAAAAAAGAAAAGGAGGAACATAACAGCCACCGCAAGGGTTGGCCAGTTCCCCCAATCCGTGGTGGAATGCCCTGTAGTGCTTAATATAGCCACCACCTGAAAAAGCGCCTGAAAGATAGATTCTCCTGGACCCCGGTAGACATTGGCTATCATCAAGGTGGCACCTATCACCAAGGTGGATAGGATGATCATGGCTGTAAAGAAGATGACCTAAAGATTTAAAAAAAAAGAACGGGGATTGCCAGTGAAAACTTGGTAATGGATGGCAAAGCTGATACTCCCAAGATACATAAAGACTATAGTCACTATTGGAACATAGTAGCCGTTGTAATGACCTATAGAATTATTCCAATTGGCAAAGCCCCCAGTAGATAGGGTGGAAAAGGTAAGGCACAATGAGTCAAAGAATTTTTCCCCGCTTAGTAAGTAGAGAAACAAAAGTACCACGGTAAAAGAAAGATAGACCATCCACAAGGTCTTAGCGATCTGGGCTACCCTGGGTTTGAGCTTGTCGTGGGAAAGGCCAGAAAGCTCGTTTTTCAAAAGGAGCTGGCCGCCTACACCCAAAAAGGGTAAGACTGCCACCATGAGGACTACTATGCCCATGCCCCCTAGGTATTGGGAAAAACAGCGCCAAAACAAAAGCCCCTTGGGGTAGCTTGAAAGGTCGGAGATATTGGTGGCACCAGTGGAGGAAAAGCCGGAAAAGGATTCAAAGGCGGCTCCCCAGACGTCTAGATTGCCTGAAAACCAGTATGGCAAGGCTCCAATGCAGCTTATGAGAAACCAGGAGATCCCCACCACTGCCAGGCTGTCTCGGTAACGGGTCTCTTGATGGCGGGCTGAATAGCCCAAAGACATCAAGAGTCCTCCAAAAAGTAAGGATACTATTGCTGCCTCAAAAAAGTTTACCAGCACCTCTTCCTCATAAATAAAAGAGCAGATTATAGGAAAGATGAAAGTACCCCCTGTCAAAAGGGTGATCCATCCCACTAGGTAGAGTATGAGTCTGGGATTTACCATGAGGTCTACTTTTCACGCATGGTCTTTTCTAAAAGGTGAATGGACTCTGATTTAGAGACTACGGCCAGGATGTCCCCTGCCATTATCGTAGTGTTACCCCTGGGGATAATCACCTCCTCGCCCCGGAGCAGGGCGGCTATAATGGCGCTCTCAGGGAATTTCGCTTCCTGGATGAGCTTTCCCGCCAGTCTGGATTCCGGTGGCACCTCTATTTCTATTATCTCCGCCTCTTCGTTCTGCAAGGTGGCCACTGACACCACTAGGCCCTTTCTCACGTACTTCAAGATGGCAGACACAGCTGCCACCCTAGCCGATACCAGGGCTTCCAGGCCAATAGCCGAGACTAAGGGCACGTAGCTAAAACGGTTTACCCTGGTGATGGTATTTTTAGCCCCCAATCTCCTAGCAAGTAGGCAAGAGATCATGTTCTTTTCATCGTCTGTCCCCACTGCTATGAAGATATCGCACTCGCCTACGCCTTCCTCCTCTAAAAGGTTCTGGTCCGTGGCATCCCCCTTGATTACTATAGTACTGGTTAAGACCTGGCTTAAGAAGGTACAGCGGTCTTGGTTTTGCTCCACGAGCTTTACAGACAAATCCTGGAGCTCCAGCCTCTTGGCCAGATGCAGGCCCACCTCTCCGCCGCCCATGATAAAGATGGACCTGGGAGGGGTCCATTCAATATCAAAAAAGCGGCTCACATCTGGGAGATGGTCCGGGGTGGCTGCCAAATAGAGAAGATCATGGCCCTTTAAGACTGTCTGGCCGTTGGGGATCAAGAGCTCATGGTGCCTATAGATAGCGGCTATGAGAAGCCTATTTCCCCCGTCCCGGGGCAGAGACTGAGATAAGGGTACCCCCACAATGGGATGGTTACGACCTAAACGCAAACCCACGAGCTTTAAGCGCCCCCCTGAGACATCTATGACGTCACCGGCCCCGGGTATAGCCATGAAATCTATGATAGTGTCCACCACCAGGGTGGTTGGGTCTATGATATAAGTGAGACCCAAAGACTCTTGGACCTCTTCCCGAGAGAGGCCCTGGTAGATGGAGGCATCTCGGACCCTGGCCAGCCTTCTCACTTCCGGAGCCAATATCTGGGAATAGCGGCAGGCTAAGATATTGTCCGAATCGCTTCCTGTAACAGCTACAAAGAGCACGGCATCCCTAATACCCGCCTCCAGGAGCATCTCCGGACGGGCTACAGGGCTTACAATGGTCTGGACATCCAGGGTATCGGCTATGGCCGTGAGGCGAAGAGGATCCTTGTCAATTAAGACAATGTCTATCTTCTCCTTGGAAAGCTTTTCCGAGATGTTGTAGCCAACCTCACCGGCCCCTGCAACTATGACTTTCATAGAAATTACCCGAAAAACTGGAAACTTTCTGTCAAAATAATGGAAACCAAAAATAAGCTTTTTATTTGTAACCTGTATGGCTCATTTTCGCCACTTGGCTATTTAAGCTAATAAAAAAAGTCTATGGTCCAAGATAGTTTTGCCAGTTCTAGTAAATATGCGCGCTAATAATTGTAAATAAGCCCTAGAAAAGGCCTCGTCTGATTTTTATTCTCTACCCTTTTAAATCAAAGCTAGCTTAAGTATTTCGCCCTATCTAAGCCTTAAGGTTTTCCCTCTAGAAGCCTTGAAAGCGTATAGACAAGCTTTTTCTCTAAGGGCGAAAGGCGCGCCTAAAAAAAGGCCCCAGGCCAAAAAGACTCTCCCCTGGTAAGACATTTCCACCATTCTAGAGTAGTTAATACCTAAGCCGGGCGGGTATTTCAACTTGGGATACTCAAAAAAAGTAAATAAGACTTTGGGGACAATCCCTAATCAAAAAAGTAAAAAAAATATAAAAAATACTAAAGAGGCATCTACTTAAAAACACAAGCTTTTAGTTTAAAAACCTTAAGAGACCTGACTTCCCGGGGGCACCTCGCGGCTGGGCGTAAGTAAAGACAGGGTATCAGGTCCAGAGGCGCATAAGAGCATGCCGTGTGACTTTATGCCCATGAGCTCTCTGGGAGCTAAGTTAGCTACAATGACTACGCTCTGGCCCACTAGTTCCTCTGGGGTGTAGGACTTTCGGATGCCCGCTACTATAGTGCGCAAAGTATCTGAAAGCTTTATTGTAAGCTTCACAAGTTTTTCGCTTTTTTTCACCGCCTCGGCTTCCAGGATAAGGCCTGTCTGAAGGTCCAACTTGGCAAAATCATCATAGGTGATGACCTCAGGGCGGCCTTCTGGAGCCTTCTCTTTACTGTCTTTGGAGCTTACTTGCTTTTCTTTGGCCCCAGGTTCCGGCTCTTTTTCCGCTCTCTTGAAAAACGCCTCCCCTGGCTCTATGACCTTGCCGTGCCCCAAAGCCAGAGTGATGGCGGCGGAATCTAGGGTAATGGACTCTGGAGCAAGTCCCAAGCGGCGCCAAAACTCCTCTCCGGTTATGGGCATGACCGGCCAGATAAGAGCGCCTATCAAGGCCAGGCCTTTTACTAAGGAGGCTAAGACTAGATCCAGCTTCTGGCGGTTATCCTCGCTTTTTGCCAGCTCCCAAGGGGCATCAACGTCTATACGCTTATTTAAGCTGCTGACAAATTCCCAGACCCTCTTTAGTGCCTCACTGGGACGCATATGGGAAAAGTGAATGGTATAATCTTTCACTAATAACTTTAGAGTGTTTTCCCAGTCTGAGTCTTGGGCAAGGGAGCTAAGGGCAGAAGATGACACTATACCACCAGAGTATTTCTTCAACATGGTTATGGATCTCTGCCAGAGGTTCCCCAGGTCATTTGCCAGATCGGAGTTATAGCGCTCTAGGACCCTTTTATAGGAGAACTCACTGTCTAAGCCAAAGTTCATCTCCCTCATGAGAAAATAGCGAACAGCAGAGACCCCGAACTCTTCGCGGAGGGTGAAGATATCCACTACATTCCCAACCGATTTACTCATCTTATCCTTGTCCATCTGCCAATAGCCGTGAACGTTTAAGTGCTTATAGATGGGAAGTCCAGCACTTTGAAGCATAGTGGGCCAAAAAATGGCATGTGGTTTCAGGATATCCTTGGCCACGCAGTGCTCTGCGTAAGGCCAGTAATGGGCGTATTTCTCCCCGTCGGGCCAGCCTAAGGCGGTAATATAGTTGATTAAAGCATCAAACCAGACATAGGTTACATAATTTTTGTCAAAGGGTATGTCTATGCCCCAGGTGAGCCTGGTCTTGGGTCTACTGATGCAAAGATCCTCCAAGGGTTCTGAAAGAAAGGAGAGGACCTCTTTACGAAAGCGCTCAGGCCTTATGAGGTCAGGGTTTTGCTTTATGTAATCTATGAGCCAGTCTTGGTAGTTACTCATGCGGAAAAAATAATTTTTTTCCTCGATGAACTTAGGGGCTACCTTGTGATCGGGACAGAGGCCGTCTACCAGCTCCTTTTCTGTGTAGAAGCGCTCACAACCCACGCAATAAAGTCCGCCGTATTCACCAAAGTAGATATCCCCCTTGTCGTTTACTTTTTCTAAAAAACGGGATACCACTTCCTTATGCCTTGGCTCAGTGGTTCTAATAAAATCGCTAAACTTTATATCAAACTTGGGCCAAGTAATCTTAAAAAGGGCAGAGACGTAATCTACGTAATCCTGAGGGGGACAGCCCTCTTTCTTGGAGGCCTCGGCTATCTTGTCCCCGTGCTCATCAGTACCCGTCAAAAAATACGTATCTTCCCCTAAAAGCCTATGGAACCTAGTCAAGGTGTCGCACACAATGGTGGTATACGCATGCCCCAAGTGCGGTTTGGCGTTAACGTAATATATGGGAGTGGTAATATAAAAAGCCATGGTATCCTCAAAAAAGAAAACTAAGCTGGCACTATCACTTAAAGAAGGAAAATTGTGCGCTAAATTAGATACCGTACACTATTTAAGGCTTACAGTCAATGGGCAATAAGGCTTTTTAAAACTTTTAGGCTTTATTAACAAGGCTTTTAAAGTTTCCAAAGGAGAAATGAGAAAATAGTACAGTGAGATAAGAATTTCAGTTAAATAAGCAAATAATTAAATCTCATTAAAGCATAAATATATATAATACTATCTAATAAAGTATCATATTATCAGGTTTTACCCGTTTAACGCCTTTAGATCTCAAAAACAGGGGTCGGTTCCCATTGGTTGGCGGCCTGAATTTTTGGCTTACCCGGTCCCTTGCTTATGGCCTCCTTGGCTGCTGAAAGCGCCAAGAGAGGGTCATTGTTGGTCTCGGAGAGATGGCTTAAGACCACCAGCTTTAGGCCGGAGTGGTTCACCTGGGAGAGAAAGACGGAGGCATCTGCGTTGGAAAGATGACCGCGGCGGCTGCGCACGCGCTGCTTTAAGAATAAAGGATAGGGACCCTTTAGGAGCATCTTAAGATCGTGGTTAAATTCAAGGACCAGGGCAGTTAAAGAGAGGAAATTCTGGCGCACCAGGTGGGTTACCACCCCCAGGTCCGTAGCCATTCCCAAAGAAGAATTGGAGCCTCTAATGACGTAGACCTGAGAATCGACTGAATCGTGGGATGAGGAAAAGGCAGAAACCACCAAGGGACCTATTTTGACCGTCTCACCGCTCACTATGGGAGAGAAATCCACTTTTCCTATACCGTCGTATGCGGCATTCAGGGTAAGAGGACTCGTGTGAAGGGTAAGTCCATAAGCTCGGCACAGAACCCCTACTCCGCTCATATGATCCGAGTGCTCGTGGGTGAGAAAGACTGCTGCTAAGCTCTTAAAATCAAGATTCCTTTTTTTCACCCGGCTTTTCAGCTCCGATAAGCTGAGGCCGTTGTCGATAATAATGGCTACACCGCCCTCTTCTATCCATAAACAGTTGCCCTTGGAGCCACTGGCAAGTAGACAGAATCGCATGGGGTCAGCTTCCAGTGGATCCGAAGGCACCAGAACCCCTGACCGTGTCGGAAAGCGTTTCCTTTAAAATTATCTCAGGTCTTGCAACCTTAGAAATCACCAACTGCCCAAGCCGCTCTCCGCGGGTAAGGGTCTGGACTACTGAACTAAGATTAATCATCGCCAGGAAGATCTCCCCTCGGTAGTCACTGTCAATAGTACCAGGGGTATTAATGATGGTAAGCCCCCTTTTGGAAGCCACCCCGCTTCTGGGACGAACCTGGCCCTCGTAACCAAGTGGTATAGCTACGCACCATCCGGTAGGTATTAGCTTTATTTCCCCGGGAGCTAACTGTACAGGGGCATCCAAGTGGGCAGATAAATCTAAGCCAGAAGCCCCTTCCGAGCCCCTTGTGGGAAGTGGCCAAGAGCTGTCTGAATCGGCTCTTTTAAACTCGATAACTAAGTGCAAGACATCGTTTCTTGGTTCCATAAATCCTCAAAGCGAAGGTAAAAAAATGATAGTTAAGCTTTGTTAAAGCTTGGGAATAGTTATAGAAGTACCGCACTTGCGGCATTTGGCGCTTTGACCTTCTTGTCCCTTGGTATATGTATAAGGTGTAGAACAATTAGGACAATATGTGACAAGCTTTAAAGAGGCCTGCTCTGCGGGCTTGGAGTCGTCATTTTTAGGCTCAGGCTTGCCCTTAACCGGGCCCTTTATATCAGATTTTACTTCTACTGGCTTTTTAGGAGAGTCTAAGATATCAGGTGAAGCTTTGGGCGCAGCAAATGTCTGAAAAGAAGGTTTACTTTGCTTATCTAGGGTGGGCCTGTCATCTCCTTTAGTCATCTCATGCTCATACTGATTCATCTGTTCCATAAGGGAGTTTATAAATTCTACATGGTGTACTATTTGCTCGTAAGTAACATGCCCAGATGAGGTATGTACCTGGATATTGCC
>JAITII010000034.1 GCA_031279515.1 Deltaproteobacteria bacterium | reverse complement strand
GTTGCGTATACAAATATGGATGTAAAGGATTTTTCATCAATAAGTTCCACCTAAGAGCAAATAATAATGCTAATTTCACATTGCTGTTAGAATGTATGTGCTTAAAATAATACCGAGTTTAGGTTGTAACCTAAATTCCCAAGAGATTGAGGTACATACAAATTAAGAGTAATTTTGGAGTAAATTTAAAAAAACACAAGTTTATAGTGCAATTAAATTTTCTTAATCTGTAAAGTTTTGAAAATTTTTATGAATTTTTAAGTATTTAAAATTTTTCCTTGACTTGTCATCACTAAGCTTCCTGGCTTCACAAGACACTTTGTTTCACCGCGGCTTGATAGTTTAAGGTTATTTTCCAAGAAGGCCAAGTATTATCGTATGTTGATAAGATAATAAGCTATTTTAGAGCTGTTTTAAAAAAGTATATTTGAATTTCTTTAATAAAAAGATCTAGTGATGAAGTGTAAGCATAATAGATCCTATTTTTTGCTTTAATAGAACCCGTGCTTGTCACAAATTTCATACTTTTTACGTCGCGATGAAGTAAGGAGTTTATGTTTAGAGATAGTAAAATAAGCACCATGTTTGAGGTTGGCGCAAGAGATTAAAAAAGGTGCTTTTTTTGGGAAAAGCTATAGGATTATGCAAATTATGCGTAAAATAAGCCCTTAAAAATAAAAGCCCGCATCTAATTAAAATGCGGGCTCAAACTAGGTGTTATTTGGTTTTAGATGATGTCTTTGATGGCGGCCTCATCCATAGTGCGCATTTCATTAAAATGAGTACAAGCACATTCGGCAATAAACATAGCGATAGCTGCACCACTCCCCTCACCCAGCCACATATCCAGGTCCAACAATGGCTTAAGCCCCAAAAAGTCTAAGACCGCGGAATGGGCCTTTTCCTTACTCTTGTGACCAGCTATAAGATAGCTCTTGATATTGGGGCAGAGCTTTGCTGCCAAGAGGGCGGCCGCAGCACCAATGAAGCCGTCTATGATGACGCCAGCCTTGCGGATGGCGCCTCCCAGGTAGACGCCACACATGGCGCCGATCTCAAGACCTCCGACCTTGGCCAAGACATCGATGGGGTCAGAGGGGTCTGGTTTATTAATTTCTAATGCCCTTTTGATGATCTCTACCTTGTGACGCACCAGCTCGCCGCTTAGGCCAGAGCCGCGCCCGGTAGATTCTTCTGGGCTTAACCCAGTGTAGACTATGCTTATGCAAGATGATGGAGTAGTGTTACCTATTCCCATTTCTCCTGCTGCTACAAGGTCAACGTAGGGTTCAGCCAAGACCACCTCCAAGCCGGTCAAGATGGACTGTATTGCCTCTTCTCTGGTCATGGCTGGTCCTTTGGAGAGGTTTTTGGTGCCCTTGGCTATCTTCTTGGCTATGAGGTGGGGCAGAGCGGGGAAATCATAGTCTACACCCACATCTAAGAGCTGGACTTTGACGTCTGCAGTGCGGGACAGGACTGTGATGGCTCCAAAGCCTTTTTGAAAGTTTAATATCTGTTGGTAAGTAACCTCCTTGGCATAGGGGCTTACCCCCTCCTCGGTGACCCCGTGGTCCCCGGCGCACACTACCATGAGTTTGTGCTTGTGGCGTAATCTGGAGTTATTCTGGATGGAAGCCAGTTGGCAGGCCAGGGTCTCCAATCTGCCTAAAGAACCACGAGGTTTGGCGAGGTAATATTCCCTTTCCGCGGCTTGCTCTTGCAGTGCGGTATTAGGTGGAGTGATTTGTTTAAGGTGTTCTTGAAGAGTATTGAGTGAAGTCATGATTCCTTAAGTTGGATTTTTTTTGGAGTGAATTAAAAACCTTTGTCTGCGATGAGGGTGGCCAAATCGCTGACGCGGCAGGAATAGCCCCACTCGTTGTCATACCAGGCGAGGACCTTGGCGAGGTTTCCGCCCAAGACTTGGACAAATGGCCCATCGACGATAGATGACAAGGTGCAGCCCTTGTAGTCTACCGAAACCAGGCCTTCGTCGTCGTAGCCTAAGATACCCTTTAATGCGGGATCATCTGTGGCGTCTTTCAAGGCCTTCTTGAGGTCATCTGTGGTGGTGCTCTTGGATAAGATTGCGGTGAAGTCGACCACAGACACCGTGGGTGTGGGCACGCGGACTGAAAGGCCGTCAAACTTACCCTTGAGGTCTGGAATGACCAGGGCCAGGGCCTTGGCAGCTCCAGAGGAGGTGGGGATGATGTTAAGGGCAGCGGCCCTGGCCCTCCGCACATCCTTATGGGGCAGATCTAAGATCCTTTGGTCATTGGTGTAGCTGTGGATGGTGTTCATGAGGCCCTTTTCGATGCCAAAGGCCTTGTGAACCACGGCAACCGCAGGAGCCAGCCCATTGGTGGTGCAAGAGGCGTTGGAAATGATGTTGTGCTTGGCCGGGTCATAGGTGTGGGCATTGACCCCCAGGACTATGGTCACGTCCTCCCCCTTGGCCGGGGCAGAGATGATGACCTTCTTGGCTCCGCCACTTGTGATGTGTACCTTGGCCTTGTCGGCCTCGGTGAATACACCTGTGGACTCGATGACGATGTCTACCCCGTGGTCCTTCCAGGGGATATCTTTGGGGTCCTTGTGGGCGTAATTGATTATTTCTTGCCCGTTGATGTCAAAGTTTTCCCCCTTGACATCCACCTTGCCATGGAAGCGGCCATAGTTGGAGTCGTATTTGAAGAGATGAGCGTTGATTTTAACATCATAGAGATCGTTTACTGCCACTACCTTGAGCTTGTCAGCGTGGCGCTCGATAATTGCTTTGAGTACCTGGCGACCGATACGGCCAAAACCGTTGATACCGACATTAATGGGCATTTGTTTTCCTCCAACCATAAGTTAGTGAAGCTAAATATTTTGGGACGATTCGAGCCATCACCCGGTGATCCGGGTACTTGGCGGTTTATAAAAGGGAAAGCAAAAATGATCTTAGACCTGGTAAGGTACCTTGTCAAGGAACATTCATTAGTAAAGTCTTTTTGACAAAGAAAGCCATTTGTCAAAAAATGCTTCAAGGGTGAAAAGGCTTCAATAATTTAACATACCACGGCTTAGCACAACATTTAGTAGAAATATAATTTTTTATCAGCTTTATATAGTTTAAATTTTGATTTTCTCGAGATAGATAGTACTCTTTAGTTTGCAATCAACAATATTTATTTTTTTAAATTTACTAGCAAAAGTGTTATACTTACTTTAATTCAAGGATCGCTTTATTAAACAAACGCTTAGCCTTTCTAGCAAGGTAAAAATTTTTTTGATAGAGAAAAATAACTAGAATCTACAATATAAAGAAAAACATCTAGATATCTTTCATTTATGTTGTATAACGATAATTATTTTGGATTAATTTGGCTTTTGTATTTTACAACTCTTTAAAAGAGATAGATTTTTCGGAGTTATCATGCTTGAGAAAAAAGGTCAGAAATTTTCATTGAGGGACCCCTTTCCTGTGAACGCTTTAGGACCGGGCGATTCCTGGCGCATGTTTTCTATAATGAGCGAATTTGTGCGGGCTTTTACCGCCATGAGCGAAGCGGGTCCCTGCGTCAGCATGTTTGGCTCTGCCAGGGCAAAGCCTGGTGATGCCTCTTATGTCATGGCAGAAAAGACGGCTAAACTCTTGGCTGAAAATGGCTTTGGGGTAGTCTCCGGAGGGGGCGGGGGGATAATGGAGGCTGCCAATAAGGGGGCATCCGAGGCTGGAGGTCTTTCCATAGGCCTTAACATAGAATTGCCCCATGAGCAGGAGCCCAACATCTATAGTAATCTCAAGATGGATTTCCACTATTTTTTCATACGCAAGGTGGTCTTTGTGAAATACAGTCAGGCATACGTTATCTTGCCTGGTGGTTTTGGGACTATGGATGAGCTCTTTGAGGCCATGACCCTTATCCAGACCCAGCGTATCCGGTCCTTTCCCACCATCTTAATGGGCTCTGAGTACTGGAAAGGTCTGATAGACTGGATCCAGGGACCCATGCTGAGTTCTTCCTTTATTAGCCCTGAGGACCAGGAAATCTTCCAGCTCGTGGACGACCCTGAAGATGTGGTCAAAAGGATAAAGCGCACCCTGGTACTATAAGTTCTCTACCCCTTTAGCTTCTCTTTAGGGGGCCAAAAGCCCTCAAATTAGCTTAAAGTTTAGAGCTATCACTCCACATAGGCTATAAGCTTAAAGGAGGAAAATGTCAGGTTTATTTCTGAGAAAAAGGCTAGCGGCAAAAATTAGCCCTGAAAGGGGCACGAGGCCTGCCTCTAATAATTACGCCTCAAGGTGGGCTCTACAGCCCTATTTTCTCCTTATCCTATTAATTATTGCCTTCCTAGCTGGGGGTTGCACCATAGCGTCCCAGCCCGATGGAAGAACTGAGCCCACTTATCCGTCCCAGCCGCCTGGAGAAGCTACAGATCTAAGGGGAGTTCCATACCCCTGGGGACCTTTGGCAGGTCGGCTGGTAGCTGACGGCTTAGATCCCACCAGGGTCAAAAATTTCTTCAATTCCCCTGGGCTATCTTTTAAGCCCAAACCCATGGAGACTAAGTTAAGGGAGCTCTTTGGGATTTTTTATCGCTCAGATCTTACAAAGTCAGTCCAGGAGCACCTTTTTCAGCTGGGCTATGACATAACAATAGATGGAAGAAATGGCTCTGGCACCAAAAGGGTCATCCAGGCCTTTCAAAAGGACCACGGCCTTTCCCAAACAGGGGCAGTAACCCCGGAGTTACTCTCTCGTCTGGAAGGGGCGCTGAAAACCGGCAGGGTAAGGACCCTGGCAGAATACAAGCCGCCTCAAGCTGTCCAACCCAGTAGATCGACTACCCATAAGCGCTTCACCGATCCAGCGGCCATTTCCCAGATAAGGTCCTATTACCTAGGTGATAAAGCTATCTTTGACAGAATGGAAAGGGCTTATGGGGTACCAGGGCCCCTAGTTGCTTCCATCATGTGGATTGAAACCAGCTACGGCGGCTATTTGGGTGTTAATAAGGCAGCTGAGGTCCTAGCTTCCATGGCGGCCTCGGCGGACTTTAACCTTATATCCACTTATGTCTCGGATTTAGATTCCGATAGGGAGGCTAGGAGTTTTTTGGTGGAGACTGCCGCTAAAAGGGGTAACTGGGCTAAAGAAGAGCTAGAGGCACTATTAAGATACGCCTGGGAAAACGATCTAGCCCCCATGTCCTTTCCTGGATCCATATACGGAGCCATAGGGTATGGCCAATTTATGCCCTCAAATATAAAAAAGTACGCTGTGGACGGAGACGGAGACGGTAGGATAGACCTTTTCAACAAAACTGACGCCATTTTCAGCATAGGGAACTACCTAAGGGAAAACGGCTGGTCCGGTAACATGAGCTCAGAGGATAAGCGCCGAGAGGTGATAAGGCGCTATAATAATAGTGGGGTCTATATAAATACGGTACTTTACGTAATGGAGGCCATTGGCTGAGGACCCCCCAAGGCTTTGGGCCTATGGCCCAAAGCCTTGGGTACTTTAGGGGCTTTTGGAAGTGCTAGGTAAGAAATCCTAAGGGATCAAATAATATAGGGCTTCCTTGGGGAGCTATAGGGAGACCCTAGGTAAGTTCCCAAGAGGCGGCAGACCTTTTGCAGAAAAATTTACTGTGACAAAAAAATTTTTTACAATGGGGGTAAAAAAAAGACTCAAAAGGGGCATAAAAGCTTCCAAAAGGCTATAAAATAGTATCACAAAACCCCCCGGCAAAAAAATTTTTTATCATTTTTCTGAATGATTTCAATAACTTAGCAGAAATTCCTGGAAAAGTTATAAAAAAAAATTACAAAGCCTAAAAAAACTCTTGCAATTTGACGAAAGGAAGGTATAATTCTTCTCATGGTAACCAGAAACCTGGATTCAAAAGAGTTAAGGTTTCTAAAAAATTGGGAATCTCGTGAAAATCGAGAGCGGGCCCGCCTCTGTAACTGGGGACCGAAGTAAGGGGTGCTCTAGCACCTAAAGCCACTGGGAAAACTGGGAAGGCGCTTACAAGGGATGATCCAGGAGTCAGAAACCATGGTTTACCATGAAACAATCTTCCCCGTGGTTCGGGAAGCAGGTTCAGGATTATTACGGGCATCCCGAATCTTTGATTAATATCAGATTCGGGTTTTTTTTTGCCCCTATCCCTACCTGCTTTCTACTGCAGCAATTTCCCTTTGGGAGGGCAGAAACCCTTGGGCAAGGGTTTCTGCTGGAAGACATTAGAAATTTTTAGGAGGTGACCTTATTACACTTACCAACGGCATTGGATGTTCGTCAAAGGGAAGTGTCGTATAAGCGACCGCGGACCCGCCGCTGTAGCCGGGTACGAACACGGTACAAAAAGGTCAACCTAATGGAGACAACAACAGGTCAGAGCCGTTGTTCCAGAGGGTAATTTCTTAATAAATGCATGACTTTTTTGCAGTCACTGTGGAGCATTAGCCCCATGGGAAGGCACCGTAAGTAGGTTGATCCGGAAGTCAGAAAACCTGGTCGAACAAAACATTGCGCAACAAGGCACGTGGTATTTGCCTTACCGTAAGAAGCCCTGGGTAATAGGGTTAACCCCTGGGCAATCAGACGGATGATGCTTTATTTTTGGAAATTTGCTTGGCGCTATAATCACCTTTTCTACTGGCTCTACCTCCCTGGTTTAAAAGGTTTTGGTGAAAGTTAGCCTTGCCTAAAGTACTTAAATTTAATCCATCCAGTTTAAGAGGTCACAGCAGAATAAGGGAAAACGGCTCTCTTCCCGAATTTCGCTGTCACTTATCAACATTCTGAGGGTTGAAAAATCCTTGGGAAAGAAAAAGGTTCCCCGATTTTGGAGTGAGCGGGGGGCCTTTTTCTTTAATTAAAGAAATTTTTTAAGGCCTCCAAGAGGTTTATAGGCTTTTTTGCTGGTGCGCATTAAAGCTCTCCTAGTTCTCTTAAAAATTCGATAATGTTTAAGTGGTCAAAGGATAAGTAGCGGCTCTCCCCTATATTCACTGTCACTTAACAAAAATCTGAGGGCTAAATACCCTCGGCAAAGAAAAAGGTTCCTTTTTTTTCATGTTTACCGGGGGACCTTTTTCTTTTTGAAATTAAGTTACAAGGCCCCTTTTAGGGGCCTTTTTTGGTGCTGTGCCCGGCATGTGTCATTACTTGGTGCTGAAAGTCCGCCGCAGGACTGCAGTGGTACTGCTAGCCAAAAAAAGGGTCAGCCGTGAGATTGGTTCTAAAAGATGCTGGAGGCTAAACCTCGGCCTGACGAGCAGAAATCGCATACAAGCCGCCCTGGAGGGGACTAGCCTGCCAAACAAGGCTAAGTCCATGGATTGGCAAGTCAAGCTTCCAATCCGGCACTTCCTGCATTAAAGGGACGAAAAGCGGCAGGTAGATGAGCTGAAGGTCATGCCGCTTAACCGGGAAGGTCATAGGGGCGTTTATCGGCAAACTACCAGGGTAACAGGTAGCTCTCCGCATGAAGTAAAAGAGGCCATAGTACTAGGGGAGAGCCTGGGGAGAGCCTGGGGAGAGCCTGGGGAGAGCCTGGGAAGGGCCGAACCTTAATAGTCCAATTTTGCTGGGAAAGGTGAAAGTCTCATAGTGAAAAGGGAATACCGGGCCCACCTTGGGGGGAACTGGTTTTCTTCTAAAGTGCCGAGAAAAACTCTGGAAGGGCATAAGAGAGTGTTTCCGAGATGTTTAGTCCCGAAATATAAAAGATATGGACAACCGCTAAAAAGCATATTAACGAACCGCCGCCCTAAGCGGGACGGGCGCTGGTGGGGGAGGAAGGGCGAGCCTGCCCTCCCCGCTTGCTTAAAGCTCTGGTACCCCTTTTAAACGGGCAAAATCTTGGCTAGGGAGCTATTAAGGCCTATAAAATGCTCTAAAGCTTTGTTTCGCTTTTCGGAGCTGAGATTCACCCTAGAAGCCACAAAACTGGGCAAGGCTTGTAAGATGGCAAGGGAGCCGCGCTTCCCCTCCCTGGCTCCTTGTAGGCAGGCTCGCTAAGGGAAAGGTCTCTTTGGGCAGTCGGAGAGCTAAAAGTCCGCGTTTCTAGGCAAGATGTTTGCTTAAGAGGTTGCCTCTAAGCCCTCCTTGTCCCTTTTTACTTTCAGGCCTATCTTATTAGTAAAGAGAGTAGCTTACTTAAGAAAAAATTAGCTAGGCAAATTAGAAGCCAAGGTACACCCGGATTTGGGCTTAAATACTAAGCGGGAAATTGCCCATGAAAAGGGACACAAAGTAGAGGTATTAGAAAAGCACGAAGCTAGAGGCAAGTAAAAAATTTTCCAAGATAAAGGAAAGAGAGAGGCTTTAAAAGCAAGTAGATTACTGATTTTATTTAAAATTGTTAAATTTATTTATTTTCAGTAAGGAAAAGATTTTATGCCTTTAATTGCACTGCCGATAAGAAAGAAGGAAGAGCCTAAGGCATTTATCTTAAGCTAGGGTATTATCTAAGTATTTAAGCAAGACTTGCCAGGGGCTATAGTTAAGATAGGGTATTTATGAGTACAGACGCTCTATTTACGCCACTTCCTTATGCAATATCTAAGCGGCAGAAATTACTTTAGATATTAGCTCTAAGTTCAAAAAAGAAAATAGAAAGGCTAGAGTACAGAGTCTGCAGGATTCCATTAAGGCTATCGCGCATAGGATAGTGATAGAACCCATCAATAACAGCCGAAACAGAAATGCCACCAAAGGCCCCCTGGTTTTTAGAAGCTAAGGGATTTATGGTGAAAATAGTACTGTTAACAAATTAAGGGTGCTATCTAAAAGTCTTTCTATAGTTAAAGTTTGCCCAATTTATTTTTAAACCATTCTAGAGGGGCTGTCTTATAAAGATTATACACTTTACAGGTACAAATATTTTTGATGGCTTTTAATCGCATTTTGCGATTAACATTTAATCTTTAATCAAGGTATGACCCTTTTTAAATGCTAGCTTTTAGTGAAAATAAAATAAGTTAGCTAAAAAATTTTTTGTTAAAAAATTAAAAGTATTGACACTTTAGACGGCCTAGTGCTAAAGTATTTGCAACTTGATAATGTTCATTTAATTTCCCGTGGTGTGAATATTATTTAAGTTTTCATTTGGATACTTAAAATCCAAACCTTTTTGCCTCATTTCTTCTTTTTTTGGCATTAGGCCAAAAATTCCCCCTTTTAACCAAGCGTTAAGCTGTTTTTTAGGCGGTTAGTTTTGAAAATAAATTAACTGCCTAAAAAATTTTAAGATCATTAAATAAAAATGCTTGACACGGCAAAAACTTTAGGCTAATGTGCCACATAGTTTATTTATGATCTTAGTTAAATCCTTCCAAATCCCTCAAATAGACCAGGTGCCAGTCCCCTACTGAAGCTGGACAGGCGCAGAGAAAAAAGGTAAAAAGCTTTGCCATGACAGCTGGAGCCGTTATGCTTCTAAGTAGTTTCACAATGCAGCCCACAGGAAGACTTTTAAGTCCAGTAAGCTGCCATGGCAGTATCAGGGTAGAATGTGAAAAGTGCTCATGTCGAGGGGCAAATACCCCTAAATTGACCTGTGTTACCTCATCTGTGTTAATTTTACCTTAATCTTTAGCTGATCAGAAAATTCCTGAAGGCTGAAAGAAACTTATTTTGGTTTCTTTCAGCCTTTTTTATTTTTTACCACTACTTTATTTGTTATCAAAGTTAAGTTCAAATTCTTTCTTTTTTTCTATGTTTTGTTTTTTGGCTATCTATTTTATTTAGTCTCTAACTCATGCTTTTTTAGCGCTAAAGGGCTCGCCTTTTGGCGGCCAAATTCATTAATTGGCGCTGTAAATAAATTTTTTGTGGCCAATAAGCCTCTTTTAGGCCCACAAGGTTTGTCTTCATCACAATAAAGGGAGATGAAATATGTTATTGTCTGCAGCATTCGAGGATACCTGGGAAGAGGACTTAAAGATAGTCCTAAAGGATCTACGGCAGGTCTATCAGGTCCGCACCAAAGACGGTGAGGGAAAAGAAGACTTTGTAGCCATAGAGGACTTCAACTTAAACGTCAAAACCGGTGAGTTTGTTTCCATAGTAGGGCCTTCGGGGTGCGGCAAATCCACCCTTTTAGACATCATTGCCGGGCTTACCAAGGCCACGGAAGGTTCCATCCTGATAGAGGGGAAGGAAGTAAAGGGGCCTGCCTTGGATAGGGGGATAGTCATGCAGGGTTATGCCCTCTTTCCCTGGAGAACAGTGCGTAAGAACGTGGAGTTCGGCCTGGAGATGAAAGGTGTAGCGTCTAAGGAGCGAAAGGAGATAAGCCAGAAGTTTATAGAGCTGGTAAATCTAGTGGGTTTTGAAGAGCGCTATCCCCATGAGCTCTCGGGGGGGATGAAGCAGAGGGTAGCTATTGCCAGGGCCCTGGCTTACGACCCGGAGGTCCTCTTGATGGATGAGCCCTTCGCTGCGGTGGACGCTCAGATCCGCGAGTCCCTCCAGGACGAGCTCATGAGGATCTGGGAAACCACCAAGAAGACCATTATCTTCGTCACCCACAGTATCGACGAGGCGGCCCTCTTAGCCGATAGGGTGGTGGTCATGAGCCCCAATCCTGGAAGGATTAAGGCCATAGTAGAGATGGCCTTGCCCCGTCCCCGTACCAACAGCAATATGCGCGTATCCATTGAATTTGCCGAGATCCGTCAGAAGATATGGTTGTCACTGCAGGATCCCGCCCTAGAAAACGCAGTACCTGTGGAAACCCTAAGACCCGAATCCAAGGTGGAAAGCCGCAGGGTCTTAGAAAGGGTACCCGAGTTTAGTGAGCGGGCCCTCCAGGCATAAGCGCCAAAAATATTTTCCGTTCCAAGCTTAAATTGTTGGCTCATCATGGCCTATTTTGCCATAGAGCCTCATAGTGATAGCTAAACAAGGATTTTTTATGGCTTTAACATCCAAACATAAAACTATCATCATTGCAGCTATTGTCGTTGTGGTAGTGGCCTTAGTGGTAATAGGGGCTTTTAAAGGTAGAACCCAAGAGACAGCCCCCTCCCAGACCTTTACCTCGCCCTCTGGGGATACAGAAGCTGTCCAAGCAGCTGACGGTAGGGACTTGAAGGTCATTAAGACTTACACCAGGCGCGACTGCGCCTTGGCCCCCTGGCTAGTAACCGACAAATTGGGCTTTTTTGCAGAAGAGGGGGTACGCCTGGTCTTTACCGGTGAGATCCAGCCCCCCCAGAGGGTTCCTTCAATTTTAAGTGGGGATAACGACACAGCTGACCTGCATCCCAATGCCTTGGCCGTTGCCATTGCAGGGGGAGCCCCCTTAAAGGGGGTGGTTCGCGCAGGGATTGAACCGGATGAAAGCATGGACCCTGGCTTTAGGCATATGTGGTGGTTCATAAATCCTGAAAAGTACCCCAACGTTAAGTCTTTTGCCGATCTAAAAGATATACCCGGCACCTTGAAGTTCTCCCTTATAGCCACCTCATCTTGCTCGGACTTTTTAGCTAACCGCATCTTAGATAAGTACGGGATCCCCAGGGACAAGGTGGAGTGGGTGACTATGCCCGATGTCCAGGCAATTCAGGCCCTAAAACAAGGGCATACGGACGTAGGCGGCGTGCATCCGCCTTTCTATAAGGGCATGTTAGATGCCGGCCAATTAAAGATAGCCGATACCTTGGAAGCCAATTTGGACCAAGAGGTGGCAGGTTTAGGGTTTTACTTTTTTACAGATGAGTTCATAGCCAATAACCCAGAGGCTGTACAAGGTTTTGCCAGGGCTATTACCAAGGGTCAGAAGTGGATTAACGATAACCCCGAGCAGGCAAGGATCTGGACCGAAGAGGCCATTGGCATCCCTGTATCAGCTAATCACTATTATTCACAGGAGCTGGTTATCAAAGATGACCAGGTTATCCCCTGGGTGGCGGACCTGGAGGACCAGGGGGTAATACCCAAGGGAAAACTTAAGATAGCCGACATAGTCGTACACGATTTTGTTAATTCCTAAGTGCGGCTAAAAATATTATTAAACAAAGCCTAGCTTTTAATTTTAGTTAAGAGAAAGGCTTTTGATAGATAGATCCAAGCTAGAGGCAAATTATATTTTTTAATTTGCCAAACACTTTTGCCTTTAATCACCATAAGGAGGGCCGTAATGGCGCCAAAGAAAACCACGGGAAAAACTAACTCCAAACCGAAAAAGAAACTAAAGCAGATAGCGATTTACGGTAAGGGCGGCATAGGCAAATCCACTACTACCTCAAATCTCTCTGCCGCCTTGTCCGATTTGGGATACAAGGTCATGCAGTTCGGTTGCGACCCCAAGGCGGATAGCACCAACACCTTAAGGGACGGCTCTTACATACCCACCATCCTGGACCTCTTGCGGGAAAAGGGAAGGGTGGAGGCAAAAGATGCCATCTACGAGGGTTACAACGGCATCTACTGCGTAGAAGCCGGGGGGCCCTCCCCAGGGGTAGGCTGCGCAGGTCGCGGTATTATCACCGCAGTGCAGCTTTTAAAGCAGCAGAACATCTATGAGGAATTGAACCTGGACTACGTCATCTACGACGTCTTGGGAGACGTAGTGTGCGGGGGCTTTGCCGTACCCATTAGGGAAGGCATTGCCCAGCACGTCTTTACGGTCTCTTCTTCGGACTTCATGGCCATTTACGCCGCCAATAACCTCTTTAGGGGTATCCAGAAATACTCCAATGCAGGGGGCGCGCTGTTAGGCGGGGTTATAGCTAATTCCGTCTCCTCAGGTTACCAGAAGTCAATAATCGATGACTTTGTGCTCCAGACCAATACCCAGGTGCTGCAGTACGTTCCCCGCTCTATCACCGTGACCCAGAGCGAATTGGGGGGTAAGACCACCATAGAGGCAGCGCCTGATTCCGAGCAGGCTAAGATCTATAGGGAACTGGCCAAGAGGGTGGAGGCCCACGAGGTTTCCACCACCCCAGTGCCCTTGGACCCCTTACAGCTGCGGGCATGGGCCAACAAATGGTCCGATCAGATCCTAGCCGTGGAACGGGGTGATGTGCGCTCAGCTGGTGCCCAGATCTAGCTCTACTCATTTGAGATGGAAAAGGCCTTTACTAATAGGCGCAAGTTTTGAGGGCCTTTATCTTTAGGACATTTGAGAATTAGCTTTTTGGAAATAGAAGATAGAGATAGTTTTTAAATCTAAAGCACATAATTTAGAGCGCATGAAGCGCAAAGGGAGAAGATTCATGACAAAGGACTTTGACGGCGATGTGCTTGACCCCAATTACATCAATCTGGCTGACAACACCTGTCCCACGAGGGAACAGAGGGCCAATGGCATCAATGCCTTTAACGGGAAGGCTTCGGAGCTGGTAGAGAAGGCCAAGAATGGCACCCTGCGTAACTGCGAGCGGGATTTCCAGCAGAACTCTGGTTGCATCTTAAACTTTTACTTAACTGTGAGGGTTGCCACCATCAGGGATGCTGCCATGATAATCCATGCCCCGGTGGGTTGCTCAGCCCCAGCTGCTATCTACAGGGAGGTCTTCAGGCGCCTGTATACGGCAATGAATAAGCCCATGGACTTTGACTTCCACTGGCTCACCACCAATATCGGGGAAAAGGATGTCATCTACGGGGCAGCGGACAAATTGCGTTTTGCCATAGAGGAAGCCGAGCGCCGCTATAGCCCCCAGGCTATCTTTATCTTAACCTCCTGCACCTCTGGGATAATTGGCGAGGACGTGGAAGGCGTGGTGAACGAGCTGGCCGGGAAAGTGAAGGCCTCTTTGGTGCCCATCCACTGCGAGGGTATCCGCTCCCGCATCATCCAGACTGGTTACGATGCCTTCTGGCATGGGATCTTAAAGTATCTGGTAAAGCCCCCCACTAAGCGCCAGGACGACATGATAAATGTCGCCAGCATGCTCTCCTATACCTGGCAGGACAGGGTGGAGATCGCCCGGCTCTTGGGCAAAATTGGCCTGAGGCCCAACTTTATCCCCGAGTTTGCCAAAGTAGAGGACTTTGAGACCATGTCCGAGGCGGCACTTACCGCTCCGGTGTGCCCCACCTATACGGACTACCTCTCAAGAGGCCTAGAGCAGGAGTACAAAGTCCCCTACTTCCTGTACCCATCTCCCATTGGTATTGCCAATACCGACGAGTGGCTACGCACCATAGGTAGGATGCTCCACAAGGAAAAGGAAGTGGAGGCCTTGATTTTAGAGGAAAGGGCCCACTGGGTACCCAAGATGGATGCCATTCGCAGGGGCTTTGACAAGGTAAAGGAAGCCAATGGCGGCGATTTCCAGGTCATGGGCTCTTTGGGGCAAGGTCGCTTAGTGACCCAGACCCCCTTCTTCCACGAGTTGGGTGTTACAACACCAGTGGCCTTGTGCCAGGACTTTGACGAGCTCTTGCTGGAGGATGTGGAACACCTCTTAAAGAGGGTGGGAGACTTTGACATCATTGTCAACACCTTCCAGGCGGCTGAAGTGGCACATACCGCGCGCAAGTACAATCCCGACATGATCCTTTCCTGCCCCTTCCAGGGGAGCGCCTACAAACGCGAAAAGGGCATGACGAGGATCCATGCCCTGCGCGGTGATGGCCGGAAATGGAGTGCCCAGGCTGGTTACGCCGGGGCAGTGGCCTGCGGTAGCTTTTTGCTCCAGGCCACCCATAACATGGCTTTCCAGAACACCATGCTGGCCAAGACAGGGGACCCCTATAAAGAATGGTGGTATCAGCAGCCCGATCCTTACTTTTTTCATAAGAAATCGGATGGGAGGGAGGAAGCTGTATGAGCCTTACATTAGTAACCGGCAAGTCCGGGGAGCTAAAGGCTGTGGAATATCCGGAAGTGGCCGAATCGCCCAGGTTCACCTGCGCCCTAGGCGGAGCCTATGGCGCCACTTTGGCCACTTTTGGGGCCGTGCCCATACTGCACTCGGGATCCGGGTGCGGTATGGCCAATGCCCACGGACTTACCTATGCATCAGGACTCAATTCCGGGGGGGCACAGGGCACCACCACCACCCCCTGCTCGGGACTCATTGAGGAGCACGTGGTCTTTGGCGGTGAGGATAAGCTAAGGCGACTTATAGATACCACCATCCAGATCATGAAAGGCGATCTCTATGTGGTCATCTCCGGTTGCGTCCCGGCCTTAATTGGTGACGATGTGGATAGCGTAGTAGCAGAGTTCAAAGATAGGGCACCTGTTATCCACGTGAAGACCTCAGGCTTTATTGGAAATGGCTACCTTGGTTACAACCTCTATTTGGATGCTGTGATAGACAGCTTACTTACAGAAGTGGAAGTGCAAAAGAAGCTAGTCAATCTATTGGGTATTGTTCCCAATCAGAATGTCTTCTGGAAAGGAGAGCTAAGGACCCTTAAGGCGCTACTTGAAAAACTGGGCATAGAGGTCAACACCATATTTTCCGACTTTGGTTCTTTGGGGTCAATAAAGAAGATCCCGGCGGCCAGCTTAAATCTTGTCTTCAATCCCTGGTGCGGGGTAGAAGCGGCCCAGAAGTTGGAGGACAGATTTGGAACCCCGTATATTAATTTCCGCTTTGTACCCACTGGTCCCAAAGATACCGGTACAGTCTTGCGGGCTATAGCCCGCAAGCATAGGATCCCAGCCAGGAAGGTGGAGGCGCTAATAAAGGAAGAAGAGCAGAATACCTATAGGTACATGGAATATCTCTCTGAGATGTTCATGGTGGCTATGCCCCATTCCTTTGTGGCAGTGGTAGGAGACGCCCGCACAGTCATCTCCCTTATCCGCTACGGAGCCAATGAGCTGGGTTGGAACCCGGAACTGGCTATCATTACCGATAATCCCCCGGAAGAGTACCAAAAGGAGATAGAAAAGCTTTTGACAAGCGGCCTAGAAGGCGTATCAGTTCCCAAGGTGCTCTTTGAGATAGATAGCCACCGCATCCGCCAGGCCTTAAAGGCAAAGCCCTTGCAGGTTATCTTAGGAAGCTCTTTGGAAAAGTACATAGCCAAGACGGAAAACGAAGCCCATCACCTATCAGTATCCTATCCTGTCTACGATAGGCTCATTGTGGATAGGAACTACGCTGGCTTTAGGGGCGGGATCGCTATGTTGGAAGACATATCCCACAATTTTGCCGGTCCTCTTTGATGGGAGCACTTCTGTGTCTGCCCCGTGCCCTTTAGTAGAGCTTATTAAGTTTGGGGAAAACAAACCTAGAGCTAATACATTTAAATCCCCGAAAAAATGTGCTAGTAGTGCTTAGCTAAATAGCTAAGCTTAAGAGCATTTCCCATGGGCAATGCATAAGCATTAGTAGATGAATATTTTGCCACAAGCTTAGGGAAAAACATTTATTCCATAAGCTTACAAAAATAATTAAGGGCAGATGAAATGGATTTAAAGAGCCACCCTTGCTTTAGTACCCAATGCCAGCCGACTTCCGGCAGGATTCACTTGCCTGTGGCCCCAAGGTGCAATATCTTTTGCCGTTTCTGCGCTAGGGGCATTTCTAAAAGTCTGGATCTCCCTGGAGTAACCCAGAAGATAGTAAGTCCGGATGAGGCCCTATCGGTTATGGACTTGGCAATTAGCCTGTGCCCTGAAATTCGGGTAGCTGGCGTAGCTGGCCCCGGCGATCCCTTGGCAGGCCCAGAATCCTTAGATACCTTGGAGCTAATTAAAAGCCACTATCCCCAGATCATAGCCTGCTTGTCCACCAATGGTCTCAATTTGGAGGCCAGTATGGAAAGGCTACTTTTAGCGGGTGTCGGCACCTTGACAGTTACGGTAAATGCAATAGACCCCTTAATATTAGCAAAAATTAATCGCGGGGTGCTGGTGAACAATAATTTCATAGGGGGAACCAGCGGTCAAGAGATCCTAATTGAGGCCCAGGAGCGGGGGATAAAACTGGCCCACAAGAACTCTATGATAATCAAGATTAACTCGGTTCTGATCCCAGGGATAAATGACAAGCATATCCCCACCATAGCAAGAATTGCCAAAGAGTGGGGAGCGGATATTTTAAATATTATACCCCTTATCCCAGCCTATGAGTTAAGCCATATCAAGGCCCCCACAAAAGAAGAGTACGCCTCTGTGGCGGAGAAAGCCTTAAAGTACCTAAAAGTTAAGATGAACTGCCGCCGTTGCCGCGCGGATGCCTGCGGCATCCCGGGGGTCTCGGACTATGCCAAGGATATCTATGGCGCCTTGGGGCATGAGGAGACATTTTCCCATGGCTAATAGCAAACTAAAACCCAAAAGAGCGGTCTACAGGCCCCAAAAAGTGGCCATTGCCACAGATAGCGGGGAAAATATCGACGCCTGCTTCGGAAGGACAGAGAGCTTTCTTATTTATAGTCTTACCCAAAAAGGGGAAAGCTTTAAATATGAGTTTTCTGAAAAGAGATCTGGTCCCAAGCCCTGTCGCAACAAGAGTCATGACCAGGACCTTTTGGAGTCCACGGCGGAGATCTTAAAAGATTGCGGCATGGTCTTAGCTGGAAGGATTGGTCCTGCGGCGGTAAAGGCACTCTCCGATAGGGGAGTCATGGGTCTTTCAGCTCCCCTTACCATAGAGGCTGCTTTAAATAAGCTAGCCAGAAATGGGTAAAAGATACTTAGCTTTTTTTGCTTATTTGCGATCCCTTATAGCCCACAGATACTAAAAGCTTATCTTTAGCTAGAGTTTTAGCTTTGGGCAAGGGAGCAAAAAGGGGCTAAGAAATATGTACTACCAAAAGCCATAAACTTTTAGCTTATGGAAGAGGGAATTTTTACTTATGGCGGAAATAGGAACAGTGGGCCCCACCATAGGTGGGGCCCTTACCCCGCAGATAGGTTCCAATAAGGCTGATGCCGCTGTCTTGTCTTTTAATCAGCGGGTCATGAGCTGGTACGGGATAATAGCCTTTCTCCTTTTGTGGCAGATAGCCCCTTATCTAGGGCTGACCGACGGTAGGTTCATCCCGCCCTTGTCTGAGATCGTAGCTGATGCTGGAAAGCTTATAGCTAACGGAGAGTTTTTTGTCCATGTGGCCTCTTCCTGTCAGAGGGTGCTAATTGGCTTATTTTTAGCAGTGGTTGCGGCTATTCCCTTTGGGATACTTTTATCTGGGTTTTTCCCTAGGCTCACGAGATTTTTAAATCCCCTTCTTATTATCCTAGGGAACATCAATCCCTTTGCCCTCTTTCCCCTCTTTATCCTCCTTTTTGGGGTAGGGGAGATGGCAAAGCTGGCTATCATCTTCTGGTCCAGCCTCTTTCCTATCTTAAATTTCACCATCTATGGGGTTATGCACGTAGATCCTATCTTGATTAAAGCTGCCAGGTCCATGGGGGCGGGTAAGGCCAATATCTTTTGGAAGGTGGTTATCCCTGCGGCCCTACCCTCCATCTTTACTGGATTTAAGATGGGCGCAACGGTTGCCTTTCTCTTTCTGATAGCAGCGGAGATGTTGTCAGCCAATGCGGGGCTGGGGTATCTAGTCCATAACGCATCTTTAAACAACTATATCCCCAGGATCTATGTGGGCGTTTTGGGTATAGCCATCCTGGGCATGGGCTTTACTATGCTCATTAACCAGGTGGAAAAACTCCTGTTATCCTACAAGGATGAGGTCAAGGTGACCTAAGCGTCTTTTATTTAGCTTTTTTAGCGCTCAATTATCTAGAAAAAAGTAGATGTTAATTAGCTTAGGGAAAAAAATCATGACCATAGATAGCCTTTACCAGACTTTTGGAAACATCTTTTACAGGTTTGGCGCCATAGTCCTTTTTATCTTAGTGTGGCAACTCGCCTGTTCCACAGGCCTGGCCCCTGAAACCTTTGTGGCCTCACCTATGGTAATTATAAAGACCCTGTATCAATATGCCCTTGACGGGTCACTATATAAAAATACTATCATTTCACTTTCCCGGGCTTTTTACGGCTTTATCCTAGCTGTAGTTGTGGCAGTACCTTTGGGATTTATGCTAGGGGGCTGGTTTAAGAGCTTTGAAAGGATAATTGGGCCCCTTTTAACCTTTTTAGGGCAGTTCAATCCCTTTGCCCTCTTTTCGGTATTTTTACTCCTTTTTGGTATAGGGGAGTTCTCCAAGGTGGCCATGATCTTCTGGGTCTCTATCTGGCCCTTACTCTACAACGCCTCTTTGGGAGTTAAGACCGTAGACCCCGGGCTCATTAAGCTCGCCAGATCCATGGGCATGGGAAGGATAAAGCTTTTAACCAAGATTGTCATCCCTTCTTCTGCTTCTTTTCTCTTTAGCGGCTTAAGGCTGGCAGCGGGGACCGCTTTCTTCATGCTCATTCCCGCAGAGATGATGGGAGCCTCCAGGGGGCTTGGCTGGCTAATAATAAATGCCCAGGTCAATTACCAGATCCCCAAGCTCTACACGGGCACCCTAGTGATAGTGGTACTGGGCATAGTAATTGACTATTTCTTCCGCTTTCTGGAGAAAAAAGTAGTCATCTGGAAAGAGGCTCAGAATCTTTAAGCCATGTGGCTAGCTAAGACAATTTTTGTTAAGTACTCCGTACTAGTATTTCTCTTGCTCCTTTGGGAGCTATCAGGGGTATTTAATTGGGTGGACCAGGCCTTTTTCCCCAGCCTTTCCACAACTGTAGAAACCATTGTCTCAATGTGGTCTAAAGTCCACCTCTTCATGCACCTAATGGTCTCTTTGTGCCGGGTTCTGGTCTCTTTAATTATAAGCCTCATCTTAGCCATTCCCTTTGCCTTTTTATTTGCCAGGGTCCTACCTACTTTTTTCTCGCGCATAGAAGCCTTACTCAGGGTCTTTTCCATAATAAACCCTTACTGTCTCTTTCCTCTCTTTGTGGTTTTCTTTGGTTCAGGTGAGATAGCTAAGATCTCGGTACTAACCTGGGTATCTATGTGGCCCATCTTTTTTAGCACCCTAGCCGGCATCAAAAATGTAGACCCCTTACTTGTCAAAACCGCAAAGTCTATGGACGCCGGGCCCATCACTATATTTTTTAAGGTGGTACTCCCGGGGGCCTTACCTTCCATCTTCAATGGCATCCGCATTGGGGTGGAGATGAGCTTTTTTATCCTCATAGCCGCCGAGATGACCGGGGCTACAGCAGGTCTTGGCTGGATAGTACACAGCGCTTCGGCCTTAAACCAGGTCACTATGGTCTACGGAGCAGGGCTCTTAATTGTTGTCCTGGGGGTGTTTTTAAATAGAAGCCTTAACTTTCTCCGCAGCGGCCTCTTCTTTTGGAAAGAAGAAAGGGACCCCATAGCCGGAATAACAGGACCCTTGGTGGGGGCTAAGAGGATATCAAATACCACTCTGGCAATTATGGCCGCGGTTTTTGTTGCCGTCTTATCCATAGGCCTCTACGAGATCTACCGCGCAGAGGTAATGTTAAATGATCCCACGGTCATCCCGGAATACAGGGTCTGGACAGAATAAAAAAAGAGCGTAATCTTTGGGATTCTTACGTAAATATGGCTGCATAATCATTTTTCTATCCCTATGGGAGCTTTTAAGTAGGACTGGGATTATTAACCCCATCTTCTTTCCCCCCTTTACGGTAGTTTTAGCCACCATCTACAAGATGACCCTAACAGGTGAGATGGTTATCCATGTGCGCCTTAGCTTGATGCGGGCACTAGTGGGGTTTTTTCTGGCAACACTAATGGGCGTCCCATTGGGATTAATGTTGGGGACCTGGTTTAAGTCCTTTTATAAATTCACCGAACTACCACTGGAAGTCTTAAGCCAGATAAATCCATTTTTACTTTTTCATATCTTAATCCTCTTCATGGGGATAGGTGAGGCGCCTAAGATAACCATAGTCTTTTGGACCTGTCTGTGGCCTATAACTTTTAGCACCATGAACGGGGCATCATCCGTTAACAAAAATCTGATAAAGGCTGGAAGGGCCTTTGGTCTTGGAAGCTTTGGACTTTTAACCAAGATTGTCTTACCAGCGGCATCCCCATTAATATTTGCAGGTTTGAGGCTGGGTCTAGGTTACAGCATGTTCATGCTGGTGGCAGCTGAAATGATGGGAGCTTCCAGTGGCCTGGGCTTTTTAACCCTAAATAGCCAAGAGAGCTTTCAGTTAAATAAGATGTACGCAGCAGTGGTAGTTATCGCCTTTTTGGGATTACTTTTGGACTTTATCATTTATATGATTGGAAGAAAGTACTTCCTTTTAGCCAACGAAGGCTATGTGACTGTGGGGGAAAATTAAAAGGGTCCAACAAAAGACTAGTTTTTTATGTATAAAATGACCAGGCAAACAAAGGTAAGCTCCATGAAAAATAAATCGCAACTTAAGTCATTATTTATTCTGACACTAGTACTACTAGCCCTTATGGCAATTTATAAACCAGCGGAGGCAAGGGCAGATGACAGTGTGGCTCTGGCCTTTACTAGCCAGGCAGGGGGGATAGCGCTTTACGCAGCTATTGAAAACGGCTTTTTTGAGGAAGAAGGACTTGTAGTTGAGCCCATCAAGGCAGATTTAGAGACATTTACTAATCTACTTGCCACAGGAGCTGTAGTGGGAGGGGAGCTGGACTACAGGCTCTACCATCTAGTGGATAAAAATGTAGGCGCCACCGCAGGTCTCTACAGCGGTTTTTTGGAGCTTTTGGGCACAGATCCTAAAAGTACCCCAGGGGCCATCAAGTTAGTTAGCGAAAACAAGGGTTCTGGAGCGGCTGTGGCGGCTGCCAGACATTTAAAGGGCCTAGGGGTAGATACTGTAAAGGATATTGTCTGGCTGGAAGCCCCATTGGATGAGCTCTTAGAAGTCCTGGAAAAAGGGGATGCCACCCTAGCGGCCCGCTTCGAAGAAAAGAGAAAGAAAGGAGGCCATGGTGAGCATGGAGGAGGCCACGGTGGCGCCTCAGGACACGAACATGCCCCAGCTCATGGACACGAGCATGCCCCGGCTCATGGGGGAGAACAAGCTCACAGTGGACCCAATGTGGTCTTTAGCGCATCAGCCAGCCTGCCACAAGAGGATCCCGATACGCCTTCTGCCAATCCCCACGCCAAGCATACCTCTGCGCATCATTTCTTTGCGTCTTTTGTGGTTTTAAGTTGGGATTTCTTTGATAAAGACCCTGCCAAGGCCGCGGCAATAACGAGGGCTTGGATACGCGGGGCAAGCTGGGTGGGGGAACATAAAGAAGAGGCCCAGAAATTGGCCAACGAAAAGGGACTTTGGTCGGGTGAGAGTGAGGAAATCAATCGCTATATGTGGATGCCAGGTGTAAAGCACGCGAAAGAACACCTGGAGGTCTATATCTACGTGTGGAAAGAGCGCGGAATTCTTCCAGCAGATAGTGATGAAAAAGCTATCTTTGAAAAGCTATACATCCCTGCCCTCCCTGACATCAACTAGAAAAAAAGGCTCTACTGTAGTAACTTGCAGTGGTTTGGCCATCATAAAGCGAAGCCTTTCGCATATAAGCAAAAATATTTTATTCTATTTGTTACTAGTGCCTACTAGATAGTCTTTTTTGTCTACGGAGAGAACTGCGGATAAGGGGTGAATAGTCAATTTTGCAAAAAAAGGGCAAATTTATGATAAGTTTGTCCCAGCGCTTATTAGAAATTGTAATTGTTTATTTATCTTTCATGCTCTTGGATTTTAAGAGAGCATTTGGCTAAAAAAGCTAATTTACTTATTAAAGAAATAGAATAGATGCATTATAGAAAAGTGCCATGTTGACAGGATGCTAGTATCCTGTAGGGGAAAATAGCGGCAAAATACTATAAGAAAAAGGCATTAAAAGAGAACGATAAAATATTTAGTTTTTTGATGCCAATATATTTTTTATTTCTCTAAAGTGAGTATTACACTCGTTTACTTAAGCTTTTAATACCCTTAAGGGAAGCATCATAAATAGATATGGGTCCAAAAAAAGGCATAGAGCCATGTCACAGGTTTCTTGCATAGTTTTATCCTGGAAGATATTGGAATTACTGGATTCTCCTTAGCTAATGCTGCGGCATATCTTTTAAATTATCAATATACTAACATATTTAAATGTTTTTAGATGACGCTTTTTATAGTTTAGAAATAAGTCAATTTGTAATTGAGTATATGACAAATAAATAGGAAGCGTAACATCAAAAAATATTTGCGCTGTTTTTTAAGGCCATGGGTACTATTACCTAAAAAAGGCAATAAATTTTGCGATTTGTAATCGAAACGCTCTTTTTGCGCCCTGATTCTGAATCGTAAGGGAGGATTTTTTTCTAAACAATTTTTTTCAACAAGGAGCAAGTTTATGAAAGACGTAAGAAATACTGTAGTAGTAATGTTATTATTCGTTTCCTTGGTCTTATCTTTATCCATTGCGGCAAAGGCAGAAAGCCCTATAACTTTTTCAGGATATTTGAGGATAAGAACCTTTGGCTTAGGGGGATTTTTCCCGCATGTTTTGGCCGAAACAACTGACAAAAGAAGTGACAAATACGCCATAACAAGACTTAGGGTAAATGTGGTTTTCAAACCATTGGAAAACTTAGAGGTAAGATGGAGATTCCAGGGACCAACTGGAGCTCGTTATGGAACAAGCAATCAGGCCTCTGATTTCTCTTTGCAGTCTATGTATTTCTATGGTGTAATAAAAACAGATTACGGAAACATAAGCATTGGCAGAATAAGCTATGACGTAGATTCTGCTGGTTTTCAAACCTTGGGTTATATGCCCACCTGGGGTTTCAATGCCCAGGCCAATGTCTTTGATCGGGATAGTGAAAATGATGGTATTTTGTACCGCAACGATTGGGATAACGGCTTTGGCTTAAAGGCCTTCTATGTGAAAAAATCAACACATGGAGGAAATACGGCTTTGACTTACGTGAAAGACGCTGATTACGACCGTTTTTCCATAGAACCCTATTACAAATGGGAAGGGGGCGGAGCCTCCATAGCCGTCCAGTATGACAGAAATCAAAGCCTCTTAGTGGGCGGGGTATATGTGGAAAGAAACTACTTTTATTCCATCAATCCAGCCTTCATACACCAATGGCAGCTAAGCGGTGAGACGACATTCGCCATTCATGCAGAGGCAAAATTCTCCTGGGGCTCTAGAAGATTCCCGGATGAACAAGACAGCGAAAGGCTCTTAGGCTCTGCAGCCTATGTTGATTTTACCCTGGGTTATCCTCAAGGGAATGTTTCCTTGGCGGGCTGGTTTGCCAATGGCAATGATACAGGTCCTGGAGCAGATCCAGATACGCGCATCAAGAGCCTTGTTGATTTCGGTGAAGGCTTCTATCCTTTTATAATTTTCTACTATGGAAATAACTTCATTGGAAATGCCCTTGCGCAGAATCTGGAAGGTAACCAGTATGCCAATCACTATGGATTGGCCCTCTTAGGCAATCACAAGTTAAACGACTATGTAACGATTAACTATGGTATTGGGCATTTTCGTAAAGTTGCTGATTACATTTTTACCGATGGTTCTACCGCTTCCAAAAGCCTAGGTACTGAGTTTGACCTTGGTCTAGTCGTCAATATCCTTGATAACCTGCAGTATAGCACCAAAGTTGGAATATTTGATAGTGGTAGCTACTACAGTGAGCGTTTCAACCGTGAAGATTTTGACGGAACTGTCTGGGGTTGGGCCAACGAGTTCCTCTTTACTTTCTAATATTGTTTTAGGACGCACTCTTTGGGCAAAGAGTTTTTAAAATGGGCATAAGCCTCCCCTCATTTTAAAAAGAGCGTCCCCTTTAGGCTTTATAAGCCTAGAAAAATAGGGCCGCCACGGCGGCCCTATTAAAAAATTATTGCTGCCAAACTAGAGGCTTAATTCTTTTTTTTATAGAATTTAAGCTAAAAGATAGTCGGAGGCTATTTTCTTGGTTTAAGAGCTAGGCTCTTACATGTAAAAAAATGCACTATCTATAGATGGATTCTAAAGGCAACAAGGACGGTCAAAAAAGCCAGGGGGTAATTTATCCTCTGGCTTTTTTTTTAAAATTGAGCTTCTAATTTTAAGTGCTGGGAGCTACGTAATCCAGATCCTCGAACTCGTGGGTCACAAGGTCAGAGGGTTTAAGCTTTCCCGGGGGTATGGCTCCAACATTTTCCAAATCATTTAACCAGGGTATTATCTGTTCCTCTTCGATACGCAGGTTGTCAGTATAATAGTGGTTGGCAGAAACCGGGATTCCTATGGCTTCCTGAGTCCAGAGCCTAGCCTGCTCAGGGTTGTCATTAATGAATTTGAGTCCCCTTACCATGGCCCTGGTAAAGCCCCTTACTGCCTCAGGATTATTTTTAATGAACTCTTCTGTAAAAAAGAAGTAGGTAAGTCCGGCGCTCTCTGGGGGTAACTTGGCGTCTAGGGTATCGGCAATCTTTAATTGCCCGGCATCCAGCATCCCCTTATAGAATGGCGGGTGCACGCCGCCAACATCCGTTTGGCCCTGTTTGAGTGACTGGATGGCCTGCACATCAGGCATGGTAACCCATTCTATCTTGTCTCTGGGGACACCATTGTGATCTAGGATCTGGTTGGCCAAAAAGTCCGAGCACTGGGTTGTGGTAATTACCGAGAAGATTAATTGTCCCTCTATATTGTTAAGATCAGCGAAAGACTTGACATTAGGGTGCTTTTCCGGATTAACGAACCACCACATATGTCTAAATTCAGGGTCAAAATCTGCAGAGGGCTCTACGCCGCAGCGGGAGACCCCTTTTAAGGGTGCCCCTCCATTAATGGCAACAGCTGCGGAATTGGGGTGAAAGGTGGCTACATCGTTATCCCCGCTTAAAAGTGAGGGAATCTGTTGGGGAGGCTGGATCTCACCTGTAAAGACTAGTTTCACCCCTTCCTCTTGGAAATACCCTAGCTTATCCGTTACGAGCCAGGGGGCCAAGGAGCAGTCCCTGCGAGTCCAGGTTCGTATTACTTTTAGGGGTTTATTATCACCATCTTGCCCTACTACAGAAGGTGTGCCGTCTGAGTTTAAGCCGTTTTGGGTAGCAGACTGAGGCAATTGACTACTCCCAAAGCTGTCACTGGGGTTCGTGGGCTTTACGGCCCCTTTCGTGGCACCGTAGATGATAAGCCCTATGACTACCACCCCGATAGCTACATATACCTTTGTCTTGGTTTTTACAGCCATAAATATTCCTTTATTGGGTTACAAATTGTGAAAGCTTAAAAGATGCTTGTTAATAGCTTCCCATTTAAGCCGTCAGCCTTACTTAAGAAAAAATGAAGATGGGCTAAGGGTGGCCTAGGGGGGCAAAAGCTAACTCTATTGCCTTAAGTCAGGTGCCACGTAGTCTAGGTCTTCAAATTGGTGGGTTACTAGGTCAGAGGGTTTGAGCGCGCCTTTAGGGATAGCCCCTTGCTGTTCTAAATCCTCCAGCCAAGGAATGATTTGATCCTCTTCTATCCTAAGGTTCTCTGTATAGTAGTGATTGGCGGAAACGGGTATCCCTATGGCCTCTTCTGTCCAGATCCTAGCCTGCTCTGGGTTATCGTTGATGAATTTGAGGCCCTTTACCATGGCTCTTGTGAATCTCCGGACCGTATCGGGATTTTTTGCTATAAATTCCTCGGTAAAGAAGAAATAGGTAAGTCCGGCCGTCTCAGGGGGCAGACCCGTATCCGAGGTATCCGCTATCTTTAATTGTCCAGCATCCAACATGCCTTTATAGAAGGGCGGATGCACACCTCCCACATCAGTGTGCCCATTTTTTAGGGCCTGGATGGCCTGGACGTCGGGCATGGTAACCCACTCTATCTTGTCCCTGGGGATCCCATACTTGTCCAAAATCTTATTGGCTAGAAAATCCGAGCATTGGGTAGTGGTAATGACCGAAAAGATGAGTTGACCCTCAATATTTTTGAGGTCCGCGAAAGATTTGACGTTTGGGTACTTTTCCGGGTTAATGAACCACCACATGTGCCTGAAGACGGGGTCTATGTCTGGGGCGGGTTCGATGTCGCAACGAGCGACCCCTTTGAGGGGAGCGCCTCCATGAATGGCTACAGCTGCGGCATTGGGG